>JADGDF010000072.1 GCA_016745055.1 Thiotrichaceae bacterium
CCTCAACTTAATCCTATTGAGAAAAAATGGGCTCAAGCTAAGGCTATTCGCAAACGAGAACGCTGCAATGTCGATACCCTATTTACTCTTCATTTCAATGGTGACAAATTATAATGCGCTAGCTATAATGACCAAGGAAGATTGGGTGATGGTACGGGTGGCATAAAAACCACTCCAATAAAAACACTTAACTTGAATGGTATTACAAAAATTTCCACAGGATTTAGCCACAGCCTTGCCCTTAAACAAGATGGAACACTTTGGGTATGGGGACATAATGCAGGTGCATACGGTAATGGCACACAAAATACCTCACTCTTACCGATAAAAAGCACAGTATTTACGGACATTACTGATATTAGTGGCGGGGAAGACTATACGGTATTACTTAGAAAAGATGGTAGTGTGTGGTCGACTGGCTATAATGGAGATGGGCAGTTGGGGGATGGTAGTAGTGCAGTGCAAAGATTGAGTCCTGTCAAAGTGGTGTTTGAAGATTTATCTAACACTCCACCCACCGTGGCTTTCACAATAACACCTACTTCTGGTGAGGCGCCCTTAACTATTCATTTAGATGCCGAAGATTCGAGTGATAATGGCAGTATTTCCCAATATGCTTGGTCAAGTTCTACTGGGCAGAATGTTTTTGGTCAAAAAGTTAGCTTAACCATGAGTACGGTTGGTACACACACTGTTACTTTGACTTTAACGGATGATCAAGGTAAGACTGCGAGCTTGAGTAAAACAGTAAATGTGACAGTATCGCCTGTAACGGCTTACTGTAGTAATGTGACTGACATCCCGCAAGCTGAATGTGAAACGCTTGTTGCACTTAATGAGAGTTTATTAGCTAAATGGAATCGCTATCAAATAAAGGATTCAAAGGAATCTCCCTGTGATTGGTTAGGACTTACTGAATGGGAAAGGGTGACATGTAGAAATGGACATGTTGTTGCCATCAAATTGAGTTGGATGGGTGATGGTGGTACTCTTCCTGACTTGAGTGCCTTGACCCACTTGGAAGAACTTGTACTCAATATGATGAAAATCACAGGGAGTATTCCAAATTTAAGCACTTTACGCAAATTAAGGGTGTTATCTCTGTATCGCAATGAGCTAACAGGCTCTATACCTACATTAGTTGGTATGGTTAACTTAGAAGATGTAATTTTAGATGAGAATCAATTAACTGGCTCAATCCCAGATTTAACACATTTACCTAACTTAAAAAGATTTCGTGTATGGAAGAACCAACTGACTGGTTCTATTCCAAACTTGATTGATTTACCTAAATTAGAATCACTTGTTTTGAAAGAAAACCAGCTAACTGGCACAATTCCAAATTTAGATGGTCTGACTAAATTGCAGACATTTGACCTAAGTGCTAACCAGTTCACTGGAAATATCCCAGATTTGACTGATTTGATTAATTTGCAAAGATTGGCATTAGATGGTAATCAGTTAACAGGGATGATTCCAGATTTAACGACACTGGTTAACTTAGAGTCGTTTTCGCTAGCTCATAATCAGTTAAATGGCCCAATACCACCAGAATTAGGGACTTTGACAAACTTGAGACACCTTTATTTGTCTCATAACCAACTGATAGGGACTATTCCAAATTTAATGCTTCTTAGTCATTTAGATGCATTTCAAGTGGATCATAACCAGTTAACAGGACCTCTTCCTGAATTTGGTTTTTCTGAATATTTGTTTTTTATTGGTGTACAAAATAACCAGCTCTGTGGAGAAATTCCTAGCTCGCTATTAGAACAAATATATGCCCAGCAGAAACGAGGTGGACGTACCTATGTAAATAACAACCATTTAACTACCTCTGATCCAGACATTATTGCTTTTCTTGATGAAGAAGACCCGGGTTGGGCTGCTACCCAAACTCAAGGAAACTGTGCTAACACTTCTACACTCACTGTTACAAAAACAGGTATGGGAAGAGGTACGATTGCAGCTAAAATAAAAAGTCAACAAACAAGAAATGCTTGTGGTGCTGACTGTGAACAAGGCAGTTATAGTTACAAGGCTGGAAGCGAAATTGTCATCACTGCACGTCCTGCAGAAGGTTTTGTGTTTGGTGGTTGGACGGGAGATTGTAATGGTATGGAACCACGATTAATAACCACGGTAGAATCAGAGGATATAACGTGTACAGCACAATTTGAGCCATCTGAAAAATTGCAAAAATTGACTGTGGAAGCAACAGGTGGAGGTAAAGTGACTAGTTCCTTTATTGACTGTGGTGAACAATGTGAAGCCTACTATCCGAGTGGTGCCAATATTAGATTAAACGCCATTCCTGATACAGGCCACTCTTTCATAAAATGGAGTGATAGTTGTGGTAGCACAGAACCAACCAAACCTACTTTAAAAACCAGTATCAGTGTAGATACTATTTGTATGGCTGAGTTTGCCCCCAATGTAGAATTGAAACTAATGGTTGTTGGTGAAGGTGCCATTAAAAATACCACTGGGATTGACTGTGGTACCGACTGTTATGCTTATCCACCCAATACAAGCGTTAAACTAAGAGCCATTCCTGATACTAACTCCTCGTTTAACAATTGGGCAGGAGATTGTGATGGTAT
The DNA here is from genome assembly GCA_016745055.1 of Thiotrichaceae bacterium. Lineage (GTDB taxonomy): Bacteria > Pseudomonadota > Gammaproteobacteria > Beggiatoales > Beggiatoaceae > JADGDF01. The sequence continues at coordinate 2,604 of JADGDF010000072.1, forward strand.
CGAAAGAACAACCACTATAGTCATGGACACATCTAAGACTTGTTCGGCTAATTTTATTGCAACAGGCACTGATGGTGACTTGAATGACTTTGATGAAGTAGCTCAAACAATTTCAAGCCTCTTTTATGAAAGCCATCCGGACATGGATCATTATCCACACTTTATCGAAGCATCTAAATTAGTACTGCCCGTACTGATGATATTAGGTGAGCAATATCCTAAATGGCCAAACGAATTCATGGAAAGGGGTTATATTTCTGGAGAATATACAGAAAGTATCCATGTTGTGCCAAATGGGTATGTGGAAATTTTGTTTAGGGATAGTACAATACCCTCCATCAGAATTTACTATGAAAATTCACCTAATAGTAACAGTGAGGAATTTATAATTTTTTCCAGACAGGATTTTTCACTTTGACCGAGAGACTGAGGGCGATTTTTCGATGATTCTTCAGCGGCATCACAAAGTGTCGTTTAAGTTCGTGGCGAATGAACATCAAACTTGAGTTTGGTAAAACGTTCAGGTCGAACTTACAAAACTAGACCTGTAAAATTAAAATTGTGATCTGAAATCAGGAAAAGATTTCTCTCTCTTTTATTTTCCCGAAAAGCAGATCACAGAAACAGAGTTGGCAATTCATTCACGAAAGTGATACCAGAAAATGCCATTTTTCCCAAAATTTCGGGCGGAATGGCCAAAGTATAATTCCAATGGCTGAAAGAGCTGGCTTGGATTAAAGTCCTTGCCCCTTCCTCCCTGAGTTTCAGGAAAAATGTTTTATGCAGTTCTAGTAATTCAATCACATCGGCAATTAGAGTCTCCTCAAAATCTATCAAGCTGTATCTCATTCGTGATAATAAAGGCGCTGTCGACATGACAAAGCCTGTTCTATCACCACCGACAGGCATACTCAATTTTCCCCCAATGGCAAAATTTTATTTATCTGCCATATCAAAGGTTTCGTGGTGCTAAAATTATCACTATATGAGATACACTTTTAAGTAAATACAGGTTGGTTACGTATTTCTTTCATCCAAATATTAGGAGATTTTATGTTAAAACGTTTGCTTGTTCTATCTTTGTTATGCTTGGCTTATCCGGCATTTAGTGCTACTTATTATGTTGCCAATAATGGTGACGATGCCAATGATGGTTTATCCACCAAAAAACCTTGGCAAACTATTGATAAATTAAATACCATCATTTTTGCAGATGGCGATACAATTTTATTTAAACGAAGTGATGTTTTTCGTGGGGCTTTGTCCCCTTTTAAATTTCCTAAAGGATTGACATTCAGTGCCTATGATAAGGGCGACAACCCCGTGATTGCAGGTAGTGTGCAGATTACCAATTGGCAATCCACAGGTAAAGGTGTTTATGAAGCTGATGTATCACAATTATCTTTAAGGAGTAAAAATGGTATTGAACATTTGTTTGTTAATGGCGAATTGATGACCATTGCTCGCTATCCTAATGTTGATTCTCCCTTGGATAAAAACTGGCTACAAGTGGGTAAATCTGCAGGAAAGGGTTCATTTACTGATCCTGCGCTTGCTGATTATAAAAAGCCAAATAATTATTGGAAAGGTGCGACCTTGCGCATCCGTAATTATAGTTGGACGCTTAAAACAATGGAAGTAACTGGTTACAGTGCAAGTCAGGGTAAAATTACGTCTAAAGATTTGGGTACGCAACTCCCTGAATGGGGTTACTTTTTAGATGGTAAGTTAGAAGAACTCGACCATCCTGGTGAATGGTTTTATGATCCCAATGCTAAAAAAGTGTATTTGTACCCAAAAGAGGGTAAAAATCCTAATAACTTGTTAGTTGAAGGTTCGACTTATAACATTGGTATTTCAATGGGTACAGAGGAAAATGATACGCTTATTGAAAACCTTACCTTCCAACACTTCACCGATATTGGTGTGAAATTAGTCGCCTCAGCTAATATTACCGTGCAAAATTGTTTATTTAAAAATAATACTACTGGACTTTATAGCTGGAATATTGCCGATGTGCATGTTGTCGGTAATACATTTGACCATCAGTTAAAAACGGGGATGGTGTTACAAGCGGCAAGTGGTTTTGACGTAAAAAACAGCGTGGCTGAATATAATCAAATCACTAACACGGGGATGTATCCTGGTTATGGTGTGCGGTTTGATGGCGTGTATCAAGGTTTGGGTATTTCTGTATTTGGCAAGGCGCAAACTGTGCGTAAAAATTATATTGACAATACTTCCCATGCAGGCATTGATTTGAAAGATGGTGGTTATCATTGGATTGAAAACAATGTAGTGACTCGCGCTTTGCAAATCCTGAATGATGGGGGGGCAATTGTAATCAGTGCGGATGGCAATACCATTAAAGGCAATATTTTGGTGGAATCATTAGGTAATACTGATGAGTCTAACGGTTGTGGTAGCACTGCCAGTGATCCTTGTATGCATCATCCACCTTATGGTATGGGTATTGGTGCCAATAGTAATTATAAGAATAATCTTATTGAAGGTAATGTGATTGCAAACAATACTGATATGGGTATCCGTTTAAACTCATTTAAAAACACAATAGTACGCAATAACGTTATATATAATAATGATCCTCAAATTGCCATAGAAGATAAACATGGCGCCTCAAGTAATAACACTGTTGAAAATAATGTTATATTCTCACTGCATCCCAATCAAATTGGTTTATCTTTAACGGGGAGCAAAGAGCATGGTAAATTTGACAGTAATTACTACTGCAATCCTTACAACCAAGCGGTTGCAATTCGTGATGGTGAACGTTATTCCCTTGCTCGTTGGCAGGCTGAATTTTCAAAATTTGATAAGCAATCCTTAAATTGTGATGATCAATTTTCCCTGTATAAATATCGTGATGCTAGTGATAATTTGTTTCAAAACCAAACGTTTGACAGCGATATTACCGGCTGGAAAGGTGCTGTTAGCCACGATGCAGGAAATTCTGGTTTGGATGGTGGCAGTTTAAAATTTACCTTAGCAGGTAGCAATGGATTTGTTTCTCATAGTGGGCTAGCTTTGGAAGAAGGGCAATTTTATCGTTTTACCTTCAGCGTCATTGCCAACGATTTTGGGACACTAAAAATGCGCCTCAATGATATTGACTCTGATAATCGAGCTATTTTGGACGAAATGCATGTACCAGTGGATACTCAACGCACAGAATATGAATTCTTCTTCCAGTCACCTCGTACCACACCAACAGGGCAAATTATCTTCTTAAGTTACAAAGATGATGCTAAAAATTTCTGGTTGGATAATACGACATTTCATAAAGTAGAATTACTCAACAGTTTACCCCCTACAGAACAAGCAAAGTTGCTCTACAATACAACTGAAGAGTTTAAGACAATTAAATTATTAAGAGGCACCACCTATTCTGATTTGCTAGGGGAAACCGTCCGTACTAAAGTAGTGTTGCCTCCATTTGGTAACAAAATTTTAATTCGGGCAGAAAAAGATGATCCTCGTGCACCTAAATCGCCTAATTTAAAAGTGGTTGTCGACGGTAGAAATGTGGCTGCATCATGGGACACTGTTAGAAATGCCACGGGTTATCGCCTATTTTATGCGGACTATCCGGCGGCGGCGTTTAATCCTGATCCTATTATTGAAGAATTGGATATGGGGGCAGAAACAGGTATTTCTGTACGCTTACCTAAAGGCACTGGTTTTTTTGTCGCACTTAAGGCTTATAATGATGCAGGTATGAGTGATTATTCAAACGTCGAATTTTTTGTGATTGATTAATCTATGCAGGAACAGGCTTCTAGTCTGTTATTATTAAATTAAGGATTTCCCCCTTCTCCTTATCCCCTTTCTTGTAAAGGAAAAGAAGAGGGGAAGTCAATGTTCTTAACTTAATGACATGGGCCTGTTCCTAATCTGATAAATAAGTTTCAAATTTCGTTCAGTTTAATTGTTCAATCTTGCAAAATATTAGCTATCTTTGCCCTCCGCTTTAATGATTTATCTTCCAATGCAAGAAAGTCTTCTATACAATCCCTCCTTCTTCATCTATCAAGCATATACACTTTAAACCTATGTACCAAGCGTCAGACATTGAAGTATTAACTGGCTTAGAACCAGTCCGTAAACGTCCTGGGATGTATACCGATACCACCCGTCCTAATCATCTCATACAAGAAGTCGTTGATAACAGCGTTGATGAGGCGTTAGCCGGTCATGCAAGCAGTATTGAAGTTATCTTACATCGGGACAGCTCTGTTAGTGTGACGGATAATGGTCGCGGTATGCCAGTCGATATGCATCCAGAAGAAGGTATTTGTGGGGTTGAGCTTATTTTGACCCGACTCCACGCTGGGGGCAAATTTTCTAATAAAAATTATGCTTTTTCAGGTGGATTACATGGCGTAGGTGTGTCAGTTGTCAATGCGTTATCAAGTCATTTAGAAATTACTGTAAAACGCGATGGTCAGCGCTACCAAATGACTTTTGCTGAAGGTGAAAAAACTTCTGAATTACAAATCATAGGAACGGTTGGTAAGCGTAATACAGGTACAACGATTCGCTTTTTACCCAATCCAAAATATTTTGATACGCCTAAATTTTTATTAACGCAGCTTATCCATATTCTTCGAGCAAAAGCCGTATTATGCGCAGGATTAACCGTCAGCTTAACCAATGAAATCACTGATGAAAAACAAACCTGGCATTATCAATCTGGTTTAATTGACTATTTACAAACACATGCAGGAGAAGCGATTTCACTGCCAGAAACACCTTTAATCGGTGAATTTACTGGCAAAACAGAAACGGTTTCCTATGCCTTATTTTGGTTGCCAGACACCCGAGAATTAATCACTGAAAGTTATGTCAACTTAATTCCCACAGCCCAAGGTGGAACGCACGTTAATGGTTTACGCAATGGTTTACTCGAAGCGATTCGCGAATTTTGTGATTACCGTAACTTATTACCCCGTGGCATCAAATTAACTTCTGAAGATGTTTGGGACGCTTGTGCCTATGTTTTATCCGTTAAGTTGGCTGATCCCCAGTTTTCAGGCCAAACCAAAGAGCGCTTAACTTCACGCGCTTGTGCAACTTTTGTGTCAGGGGTTGTGCGTGATGCTATTAGTTTATGGTTGAATCAGCATGTTACCATTGGGGAGCAAATCGCTGATTTGGTCATTCAACATGCACAAAAACGCTTAAAAGCCAGTAAAAAAGTTGTACGTAAAAAGGCGACTTCAGGCCCAGCCTTGCCTGGTAAATTAGCAGATTGCAGTTTGCAAGATGTTCGACAAACAGAATTATTTTTAGTGGAAGGGGATTCAGCAGGAGGGTCTGCCAAACAAGCACGAGATCGAACTTTTCAAGCCATCATGCCATTACGTGGCAAAATTTTAAATACATGGGAAGTAGATGCCAGTCAGGTTTTAGCTTCTCAGGAAATTCATGACATTGCCGTGGCTATTGGCGTGGACCCCGATAGTGAAGATTTAAAAGATTTGCGTTATGGCAAAGTATGTATTTTAGCTGATGCGGACTCAGATGGTGCCCACATTGCCACTTTATTATGCGCTTTATTCGTCAAACATTTTCGCCCAGTGGTAGAGCAAGGTCATATTTATGTCGCTATGCCCCCGCTATATCGCATTGATGTTGGTAGTACAGTATACTACGCACTAAATGACGAAGAAAAGCAAGGGCTTTTAGATAGAATTACTGCAGAAAATAAACGTGGCAAAATTAACGTACAACGTTTTAAAGGGCTGGGTGAAATGAATCCTTTGCAATTACGAGAAACAACCATGGCTGTCGAAACCAGGCGGCTCGTGCAATTGACTTTGGATGAAATTGATCAAACTGAACAGGTCATGGATATGTTGTTGGCTAAAAAACGTGCAAGTGATCGTAAATCCTGGTTAGAATCAAAGGGAAATTTGGCCAAAGTCTGATTTGTTTTATTAATATTATTGTTAACATAGAAAGTAGAGCCAAAGTCTATCGGTTAGATGTTCTTGTGGGTCCAAATACTGATGTGATGCCTACAAATTTAAGCCTTTAGATGACGCTAACTTTTTGCTTTTACTCTATTTTTCATCTCATTAATAGAGATTCACTTGTCGCTACCCCGTTTTTCCAGTAAAATTACTTGTTTATTAACGTACGCTTTAATGAGGTTTGAGTGCTATGCGAGCGAATATTCACCCAGAATATCATGATATTAATGTAGTTTGTAGTTGTGGCAGTATCTTTGCTACACGTTCTACAGCGTCAAAGGATTTACACCTTGATGTCTGTTCAGCCTGCCACCCTTTTTATACTGGCAAACAGAAAATTATTGATACCGCAGGACGAGTTGATAAATTTCGTCGTAAATACGGTAAAAAGTAAGACCTACTCAGGTCAGACACCCTCTATCCGTCTGACCTTTCTTTTTTATTTCCTCGCCCACCTTCATAAAATTCCCGCATTGACCTAAATTTACCTTATAATTTGTTTTTTTATTACTCTTAAATCACACAATAGCCATGTTTGGATTCAAAAAACAAAAACAAGTAGAAACTGACTCACTCGAATCCGTTGAAACAACTGAAATCATTGTTGAAACAGAAGACGATGCGCCTACAAAAGTAGGATTATTTTCCCGTTTAAAACAAGGATTGAGCCGCACTCGGCATAATTTTACCTCTGGTTTGGCAGATTTATTCCTGGGTAAAAAAGTCATTGACGATGAATTACTGGAAGATATAGAAACTTTATTATTGACCGCTGATGTAGGTATTGATGCCACCCAAGTTTTGATTGATGATTTGACTGAACGGGTTTCTCGTAAAGAACTTGCTGATCCTGAAGCACTGCTACAAGTTCTGCGCGATAATATGCAAGCGCTATTGCAACCAGTCGAACACCCCCTTGTATTACCTAAAAATTTGGGTAAACCTTTTGTCATTTTAATGGTCGGCATTAATGGCGCAGGAAAAACAACGACAATTGGCAAACTAACCAAACGCTTTCAAGCTGAAGGGTATTCGGTTTTACTAGCAGCAGGCGATACTTTTCGAGCTGCGGCGGTTGAACAGCTCAAAGTTTGGGGAGAACGTAATCAAGTACCCGTTATCGCCCAACATGATAAAGCAGACACCGCATCCGTCATTTATGATGCCTTACAGGCGGCCACTGCACGTAAAATTGACGTATTGATTGCTGATACGGCAGGCCGTTTGCATACCCAAAATAATTTAATGGAAGAGCTGAAAAAAGTACAGCGGGTCATTACCAAATTAGACAATACTGCACCGCATGAAGTCATGCTAGTGGTGGATGCAGGTACTGGCCAAAATGCCTTGAATCAAGCCACGCAGTTTCATCAATCCATTGGTTTAACTGGCATCACTTTGACCAAATTGGATGGCACTGCCAAAGGCGGTATTGTGTTCGCCATTGCTAAACAAGTGGGCATTCCAATTCGTTTTATTGGCGTTGGGGAACAAGTGGATGACTTGCGTCCATTTGAAGCAGAAAATTTTGTCAATGCACTATTAAGTAAAGAAGATTAACCTAGGATGGGCGGATTATGAACGTATTGGTCATTGGAAGTGGTGGAAGAGAACATGCATTGGCGTGGAAAGTTGCGCAATCATCTCAGGTAGAAAAAGTCTTTGTTGCACCTGGCAATGCAGGCACTGCCCATGAACCTAAGATGGAAAATGTGCCCATTCAAGCCGAGGCCATTGCGGAACTTATTACCTTTGCAAAAGAGTATACAGTAGATTTAACCATTGTTGGTCCAGAAGCTCCCTTAGTCATGGGTATTGTTGATCAATTCCAAGCTGCGCAACTCAAATGTTTAGGTCCAAGCCAACAAGCGGCTCAATTAGAAGGTTCCAAAACATTTACCAAAGATTTTCTGCATCGACATCATATTCCCACCGCCGAATACCAAAGTTTTACTGAATTGCAACCCGCCATAGATTACATTCAACAACAAACTATGCCCATTGTAGTTAAAGCAGATGGATTAGCGGCGGGTAAAGGTGTAATTCTCGCAGATACGAAGGAAGAAGCCATTCAAGCCGTGCAAACCATGTTAGAAGATAAAATATTTGGTGACGCAGGTCGGCAAGTGGTTGTGGAAGAATTTTTGCGGGGTGAAGAAGCCAGTTTTATTTGTCTAGTGGATGGGGAACATGTGTTGCCCATGGCGACTTCCCAGGATCATAAAGCACGAGATGAAGGGGATAAAGGCCCAAATACTGGTGGTATGGGGGCTTATTCTCCTGCACCTGTTGTCACACCAGAAATTCATGAACAGATTATGCAGCAAGTAATTTTGCCAACGGTTAAAAGTATGGCTTTAGAAGGCTATCCCTATACTGGTTTTTTATATGCAGGTTTGATGATTGATAAACAAGGCGTGCCCAAAGTATTGGAATATAACTGTCGTTTTGGTGATCCTGAAACCCAACCAATAATGTTACGTTTACGCTCAGACTTAGTCGATTTATGTTTAGCCGCTTTAGAGAAGCGTTTGGATCAAATTAACGCAGAATGGGATGAAAAAGCTTCATTGGGTGTCGTATTAGCTGCGGGTGGTTATCCTAGTAGTTACGATAAAGGTCATGTCATTCAAGGATTGGATAATGCTGACAGCTTGCCAGGCAAAGTATTTCATGCAGGTACCGCAGAACACGATGGGAATATGGTCACCACTGGTGGCAGAGTATTATGTGCTTGTGGGTTGGGTGACACAGTGAAAACTGCGCAAGATCAAGCTTATGCACTGGTGCAACAAATTCAGTGGAAAGACATGTATTATCGCAAGGATATTGGTTACCGTGCTGCCATCAGGGAGAAAGATGCCTCATAGTATGAGATTTGTGCAAGTACCAATAAGTTTTAATAGGAAAATGTTTTCCCTATTATTACCTCTAGTTTAGTAATGATTAGGTATTATCTTTTTAATAGTATTTATTGCCTATAAATTTTACTATATGCTTGACTAAAATAAACTACCTATCCATAATATAGTTGTACACTCAAGGAGATTATAAGCTATGAAATTAGGTTATTTGAAAGTATTACTGACACTCGTATTGACACTATCTTTTTCTTACATAACCCCCGTTTATGCAGATCACCATCTTGAAATGGCAACAACAACAGCAACCCCCTCAACTGCTGACGGTTCTGGAAATGGCTCGGGCACAGATGGCTCTGGAACTCATCGTTTACCTACCTTATCTGAATGGGGTATGAGTGTGTTTGCTTTATTGTTAATAATGGCAGGGGCAATTACCTATCATAGACAGAAATTGTTTCAATAAGTCATCGATAAAAGCGCCTGAATCAATTTATTTAGGTGCTTTTTTACGCTAAAAAGATAGTCATTCCAATGGCAGCAAAGCACTCCCTCTCTAATTTTATTTTCATTTTTATTACACTAATAACTTTATTTTATTTAGTTACACTCACGACTTTTTTTAACAGCCAGTTATTTAATCAATACCTAAGTTTTCAAGCCTATATCACTTATCTAATTCTTAATGCTTTTGGACAAGAAATTACGCTGACCAATACAATTATTTCTACCTCTGAAGATTTTGCAATTCAAATTGTGCGTGGTTGTGATGCTCTAGAACCTACAGTGTTGTTCATCGCAGCTATTATTGCCTTTCCTGCTCCGTTTATTACGAAATTATGGGGAATTGTGATTGGTTCTATTACCATTTTAATTTTAAATTTTATTAGAATTGTTAGCTTATTTTTTATTGGTATTTACTATCCTAAAGTATTTGATGTTATGCATTTAGATGTTTGGCAAGCCTTATTCATTTTGCTGTCATTGCTACTATTTGTATTATGGCTGCAATGGGTTAGCCAACGACTGAGAAAAGTGCATGTTTCAGCCACTTAAGCTCGTTTTCTTTATCTTAATCAAATTTTTAGCGATTTATATACTATTTATTTTTCTATGGCAAGCTATTAGTCCATTTTACTTACCGATATTTCACATTTTTGGCAATAATGTGTTTGGACAATTAGGTGAACAAGGTGAAGTGCGTTTTAAAGCTTTACCTCAGATGCAATTAACTGTTAATGATAAAGTTGATACCAAAGTTATTTATGCTAATCGACGGTTCACTTCAAATGCACCACTGGGCGCTTCTTTATTAAGTTTACAATATACTTGTTATATCCCCACCGTGGCCATCATTGCCTTAATTTTAGTTACACCCGTTGGTTGGACAAGAAAGTCGTGGGCATTATTGGGTGGGTTAATTTCAGTACATGCGTTCATTACGGCAAGTGTGTTGATTCATTTACTGGCGGGCTTTAATCAAAGTAAAGCCTTAGAAGTCATTGTTCTTTCACCTTTCTGGGAACAAGCATTGCTTGCTGCTCATAAGGTGTTTGTCGTTGAAATTACCCCCAAATTCATTATTGCTATATTTATTTGGATGTTAGTCATGTTACCTTATCATGGCTGGCAAACATTGGCCGCCCAATTTCAACTGCCAATCACTGATTTTCATTCGCCAAAAATTTCTTCTCAAATAGTTTCACCACCCAATTGGTTTGTTGCACGTTTTCACGCTAATGAAGTCCAGCTCAGTTGGGAAGTTGTTGCACATGCAGAAAGCTATCAAATTTATCGTCAAACTGATACTACCCTAAATTTATATCAAACAACCAGCGAAAATTTTTTTACTGAAAAAATTGAACAAGCAGGCGTTTACATTTATGGAATCAAAGCAGTTAGTAAGGACAAAATAACCAGTCACTTGAGTCAAACTGTCCGAATTAACTTTGAGAAAGATTAAAGATATAAACTTTTAGGTAATGATGTTTTGGATATACATTGATATTGGCTATAATAGTGGCTAATTTTTCTAGTTTTTAAAGGTGATTTATGTTTAGCATTGCCGTCAAAGAACTGCGCAGTATTTTCCTATTTCCCCTTGCCTGGACGATTTTAGGTGTAGTACAAATGGTCATTGCCTTTGTATTTGCTTCAACAGTAGAAGAGTTCTTACAGTTGAATTTACAAATTAGTTTAACTAACTTTGTCTTTGTCAGTGTATTTATGATAGTCGCTTTTATTCTATTATTTGTAGTGCCTTTAATTACTATGCGGCTTTTCAGCGAAGAGCGGCGTAATAAAACCTTACCACTACTTTTATCTTCGCCTGTTTCACTGACGAGTATTGTATTGGGTAAATATTTAGGCAGCTTAAGCTTTTTTGTAATTTTAATTGCTTTACTCATGTTAATGCCACTTTCCTTAATGTTCGGAGCTATTTTAGATTTTGGCCAAATTGCCACCGGCCTATTAGGCATACTACTGTTGATTGGTGCATTTACTGCTATTGGGTTATATGTTTCTGCGTTAACTGCTCATCCAACTGTTGCTGCCATTGGTAGTTATGGCATTTTATTATTACTGCTTATCATTCATTGGGTAGGCGGGGTTGAAGAGCAAAATACTTTATTTAACTATCTATCAATGATTAGACATTACTATGCACTATTACGCGGTTTATTTGATACTGAACATGTGGTTTATTATTTGCTGATTATTGTGACATTTCTCACATTAACAATACGTCATTTAGATAATGAACGGATTTAAGCAAATATCATTTAGTTAACCTCTTTTGCAGAAAACTATGAACTCAAATTCTCCTCAGTTTAAGATGAATGCTGTTTCTTCTTTAAATAATCATCAATTACAAGAAGCTTTGGCGCGTGCCAAAAGTGGTTTTATTGACAAGCGTCGCAAGGCGATGGCAGCCTTTTCTGAATTTGATGTGCTGCGCCAGCAAACAAAGACAATTAAAGACCATACGCTAAACTATCTGGATTTTTACCTAGAACAATTTGAAGAAAAAGCGACAGAACAAGGTAGCCAAATATATTGGGCGCGTAATGCGACAGAAGCATGTAAGCACATTGTTGATATCTGCAAGTCTGTTGATGCTCAGCACGTGACCAAGGGTAAAACCATGATCGGCGAGGAAGTTGGTTTAAATGCGGCTTTGGAAAAAGCAGGTTTAATAGTGACAGAAACCGATTTAGGTGAGTATATTATTCAACTAGCCAAAGAACCTCCTAGTCATATTATTGCGCCAGCCGTGCATAAAACCAGGGAACAAATTGCTGATTTATTTCACCAACATCATCAAACAGAGGTACAAACAGAAATTCCAGCTTTAGTGGCAGAAGCGCGTGAAGTCTTGCGAGAAAAGTTTTTAGCCGCAGATGTTGGTATTACTGGTGCAAATTTTCTGGTGGCAGAAACAGGTTCTGTGGTTTTGATTACCAACGAGGGGAATGGGGATTTAACCAATACCTTACCTCGTACCCACATTGTAATTACGAGTATTGAAAAGGTAGTACCCACGTTAGAAGATTTAACTGCTTTCTTGCGTTTATTAGGAAGAAGTGCGTCAGGACAAACGATGACAGCCTATAGTACTTTTTCAGCAGGTCCTAAGCGTAATGAAGATAAAGATGGCCCTGAAACTTTTCATATTGTTTTAGTCGATAATGGACGTAGCGGATTATTAGGTGGGGAATTTCAGGATATGTTGCGCTGTATTCGTTGTGGTGCTTGTTTAAATCACTGTCCAGTTTATGGCAGTATTGGAGGCCATGCCTATGGCTGGGTATACCCTGGACCAATGGGTTCAGTCTTAACGCCATTATTATCTGGTTTATCCACTTCCTGTGACTTACCGAATGCTTCTAGCCTTTGTGGTCGCTGTGAAGACATGTGCCCTATGCATATTCCTCTGCCCAGAATGTTACGTACGCTGAGAAACAAAGCCCATGAAACAAAATTGTCGGCTTGGCATATTCGCTGGGCACTAGGTTCATGGGCGTGGTTAGCCACCCGTCCCAAACTTTACCAGCCTGTGATGGCTATGAGTATTTGGATATTGGCAAAATTGGGCCGAAAAGGAAAATTTAGTTATTTACCTTTGGCAGGTGGCTGGACAAACAGTCGCGACATGCCTGCGCCACAAGGGCAGACATTTATGTCACAGTGGAAACGTAGCAATTCGTAAATTTTTAAGGAATACAATATTTGTTTTGTTACTCCTAGTTAGTCAATTATTTCCTACCAACATTTCAAGGTTAAATTTCAACATAGCCATGGACTTACATCGGCAAAATTGGCTGGTATTTGATTAACATTAAGGCGTATTTGGTGTGGTTGCATATCAATGTTGAACTCATTTTTCTAGAAATTTGAATATTACCTAATAGTTTCCTATTATTAGATAATTCATCAATAATTTTAATTGATTTATAGGTTTAAAAGGAGATATTAATTGTTTAAGAAAATCATTATCCGTTATTTTGCAACTATATTTTTGTTTAGCTTGCAACCATTCGCTCTTGCAGCGTTGACAGGCCCTTTTCATGAAAGTCACATGAAAGAAATTTTCTTCTCAAAAACGCCCATAGTGCTAGGCCAAGAAGACCCATTACAAATGATTAACGAGTTTTTACCCACTGACAATATCTACGGCGTTATATATTATGACGGCGGTGCAGATGATTGGGGTGCTGAAGATTATGCCTTTATTGATTTTACTGTCAATGGTGAACCTGGTAGTTACGTCCTTAGCATTGACATGCGTCCCTTAAAACGTGATAACTTGAGTTATTTGAAGCTTGAAATTGTACCTATACCCCAAAATGCTATCATGCGAAATCAAGCACAGCAATGGGCTGAAAGAGTATTTAGTACGTTTCAATCAGGAAATAACGTTGTTAGTATCAATATGTATGGGATAGAAGCTGAATTTACCATAAAAAACTGGGAAGCATTACACTATGATATTATTCACGCGAATGCTGTTGAAGCTGAAGCATTAGTAGAAATTAGTGAAGCACAACACACTGAATTGCCAGAATATTTTTCCACTCATAGCCAAAGCAAATTTACCGATTCTGATTTGACTGAAGAGAATATTATTCGCTACTTTCAAGCAGGCTATTCTGACATCTTTAAGCAAATGTTGAAAATTGCTTACCCTGACACAACTGAAGAATGGAATGTTATCAAAGATGGCTTTGATTTTCCCATTCGGCAGCAAACCGGGAACATGGGTTTTCTCTACCAAAGACCTGAAGGTGCTTGTTACTATGTCTACGTTCCTTTCATCAAAGACTATTTGGGTGGTGGTGAATACGATTCACCAATCGTCTTTATCCAAGGGGAAGAGCGCGCTGGTCACATACGTGTTGATTGCGCCAAGGGAGGATTACCATCAGACCTAATAGATGTAGTGGTACCACCTGTCGCTATTGAATGTGATGAAGAACCTATGCTGAATGAGATGGATGAACAATTCATTGTTCACATTCCACAACTTGTTTACGGCGGTAACTATTTTACAGTTAATTTACAAGCTGAAATCAGTTCAATAGACTCAGTCATTTTGACATTACTAGATTATGCACCCATAACACCAGCGATACCCAGTTGTGATAGTGAAGTTACATTAGATGAAAATTTTGTGATGAACATTCCAACGGTTGCATTAGACACAAATAAGTTAAATCATGCACGTAATTTAGTATTTAACCTTATGCAATCAAGTGATGAGAATATACGCTTTGAGCTAAATATAAGCTGCGCGACACAGAGAGGCGAAAATCGATGTTGAGTAGTCCGCGACTAGTTGGGGTTCAAAAATATGAAGAAACAGGGCAAAAGAGCGAAGTCCTCTTCTTGTGCGTTTCTTGAGGTTTTTGGACAAACCCAGCATCAAGTCACGGAGGACACCGGTGGCAGAGCAGCGAAGTGCGAGGAGCCTACCCAATGGAAATCAGACGAGTCGGGGCAGCTAACAACAGTCTCCCTCTGACTGAGTGAATAGCGCCAAGGAACAGGGATGTTCCGTGAACGTCATGAAATCTCTTCAAGATACTGGACACGTTAACCTTCAGCTTAGCATAAATCTTGCACTCCTTGAAGTGCAGTTCTTCGCTTCCAAGCTCTGTTTGGCTAATCTGCCAACAGCAGGTCAACACGCGCGGTATCCTTTAACGCTTAACGCTATCAAAAATCATGCAATTGATGTTTTGATTTGCAAGCTTATTCCGACCTACGAGTTTCACTATATGTTCTTCAACAGTATTAACCTCTTTTTCAACAATTCATAATTTGAAACGGGTTATTGTGAAAATTGTAGATAAAAATGCTATGCTGCAATTCTAAACATGGAAAGTTTTGAACTAAATGAATTATCCTCAACATTACGCTGTTATTATTATTGGTGGTGGTCATGCGGGTACAGAAGCTGCACTTGTTGCTGCGCGTATGAGCATAAAAACCTTATTATTAACGCACAATATTGATACGCTTGGTCAAATGTCTTGTAATCCTGCAATTGGTGGCATTGGTAAAGGACATTTGGTCAAGGAAATTGATGCGCTAGGTGGCATTATGGCTAGAGCGGCAGATCACTGTGGCATCCAATTTCGTACTTTGAATGCCAGCAAAGGGCCGGCAGTACGTGCGACCCGTGCCCAAATTGACAGGCAATTATATCGCGCTTATATTCGTCAAGTACTGGAAAAGCAAGAAAATTTACAAATTTTCCAACAAGCAGTGGATGATTTACTGCTGAAAGACAATCAAGTGATAGGTGTTACAACCCAAATGGGGTTGCATTTTTATAGCGATACTGTCATTTTAACCGCAGGCACTTTTCTTGGTGGTTTAATTCATATTGGTCTTTCCCATCATCAAGGAGGACGAACAGGCGACCCTCCCGCGTTGACTTTATCAGAAAAACTTAGAGAATTGCCCTTCCGGATTGAACGCTTAAAAACGGGTACACCACCGAGATTGGACAGTTGTAGCCTTGATTACTCAGTGATGAGTGAACAACCGGGTGACGAACCTATTCCTGTTTTTTCTTATAGAGGAAATGCAGCCCAACATCCACCCCAAGTGTCTTGCCATATTACCCATACTAACGAAAATACGCATGATATTATTCGTTCAGGACTTGACCGTTCTCCCATTTATAGTGGTGTAATTGAAAGCATTGGGCCACGTTACTGTCCTTCCATTGAAGATAAAATTGTACGTTTTGCAGACAAATCTTCGCATCATATTTTTGTTGAACCTGAAGGATTACATTCACTGGAAGTTTACCCTAATGGTATTTCCACCAGTTTACCCTTTGATGTGCAGTTACAACTAGTTCGTTCTGTCAAAGGTTTTGAAAACGCCCATATCACACGTCCTGGTTATGCGATTGAATATGACTTTTTTGATCCGCGAGATTTAAAACCCTCTTTGGAAACTAAAGCCATTGAAGGATTATTCTTTGCCGGACAAATTAACGGAACCACAGGTTATGAAGAAGCTGCCGCACAAGGATTAATCGCAGGTTTAAATGCCGCATTACAAGTAAAAGGCCAAGAAGGGTGGTATCCGCGCCGTGATGAAGCTTATATGGGTGTCATGATTGATGATTTAATTACCCGTGGTACCAATGAACCCTACCGTATGTTTACCAGTCGTGCCGAATATCGTTTATTATTGCGAGAAGATAATGCAGACTTGCGTTTAACAGAAAAAGGGCGCGAGCTAGGCATTATTGGAGATAAACAGTGGCAACGTTTTGAAACCAAACGCGATGCCATTCATCGCGAAAAAGAAAGGCTTAAACAGCTACGCATTCATCCTGATCATGAACATATTGAAAAGTTGGGTTTGGCTTCAATTAAACGTGATATTACTTGCTATGAATTATTACGTCGCCCTGAAGTTAGCTACCAAGATTTATTGAATTTACCCCAAGTGGCTGGACAACCAGTCGGTACTGATGTAGGCCAACAAGTCGAAACACAGATAAAATATGCAGGCTACATAGAAAAGCAAGCGCTGGAAATTGAGCGTTTACGTCGTTATGAAAATACACCTTTATCTTTGAATTTAGACTACACCCATGTTAAGGGGCTATCGACAGAAGTTTGTCAAAAATTAATGCAACATCGTCCTATTAATGTAGGTCAAGCCTCACGGATTTCAGGCGTTACGCCAGCAGCGATTTCTTTATTGTTAGTGCATTTAAAAAAAGCAAGTTATGGTAAAAATTAAACCCAGTCAATCTGGATAGAGTTTGTACTTTCTACTTTCGTCCGTAGTGTTTAGGAAAAGATGAGCAGCTAGCCGATTGGAGCTATCAAGGAAAACATGAGCTTTCGCAATGAATTACTCAATATTGTCAGATTCAACGCAAATAACAAACCAAGATAAAGCTGTTGTCATTGAGAAGGGTAATGACTTTGTTGCTGTACTATCTGATGGTGCTGGAGGGATAGGTGGCGGTGCTGAAGCAGCAGAAATATCTGTAAATAGGTTGTCTAAAGAAAATATCCGCAATCCAATAGCTACACTCCAAGATTTAGATCAGTATATTTTATCCAATATTGAAGTGGGTGAAACAACCGCTGTTTATTTAAAAATTGAAAATAATCATATTTCTGGAACAAGTGTTGGAGATTCAGATGCGTGGATTATAAATGAAAATGGAATTCAAGTACTAACACAAAATCAGCACAGAAAGCCACTTATAGGTACTGATTATGCCATTCCAATAGGTTTCCAAAACATTATCTTTAATGGGATTCTTATGCTGGCATCGGATGGTTTAACGAAGTACGTGCCCTTTTCACAAATTGTCTATACTATACAAACGAACGAAAATCTTGATATTTGTGCAAGAAAATTCATTGAGTTAGCACGATATAAATCTGGAATTTTGCCAGATGATACGACAGTGGTTTTATGTAGATTATAAAATTAGCTAGGCTTTCCAATAATTTTCCACTACATTATGTGGCAGAATTTCATTAAAACACATGATAAATTCTACGCATATCACGTAAGATAACAAATACCCAACGCCATAAAATAACACTGCTAACAGCGGGGTAAAGAAAAAACCATCCCATTGTTTCATAGCCTAAAGTACCATGAATCCATATCGCAGGTAGCTGTCCCAACGCAACAAATACACCAACAATAACTGATTGCTGCCACCAAGGAAATACTCGAATACGTCGATGTTGTTCAATGCTAATATAAGCTAAAATGCATAGGCTAAAAGCATGAAGGCCAAGTAAAGTATCTGTGAGTGCATCATAAGTTAAGCCAACTAACCAGCCAGTAGCAATGCCGACTCTCTTTGGCAAAGCAATGCACCAATAAATTAATACCATTGTTACCCAGTCTGGTCGCCAAGGCACAGCCCATGAGGGAAGAGGCATAACAGCAAACATAAGACTCACTGCAAAAGTAATTGCTATTACCCACCCGCCACGGCGTTGTTCTAAACGCATGATTATTGTTTCCTACTATGTAATTTGACGGAATCCCGCATTTTTAGGTAAACGAGTTTTAGAGAATTTCATCCCCGGTTTGTGTCACGAAAACGTGTCATGGCTAGCTTCTGGGAACTAATTTCTCTAAATTTTAGGTGAGCACCTTAGCATAGAATGAATTACTCTTACAGTTATATTTTTAGGGTATCTTAGTTGCTGTTGACATTTGAAGGATTAAGTTAGATAGCTTTGATTTTGTCAAGGAGTTATCTAAATGAGCAATACGAATCTATCAGAACAGAACTGGGATAAGATATTTGCATTCCTGAAGGAGTCAAAAGGTATAGCTAGCGCATTATAATTTGTCACCATTGAAATGAACAGTAAATAGGGTATCGACATCGCAGCGTTCTCGTTTGCGAATAGCCTTAGCTTGAGCCCACTTTTTCTCAATAGGATTGAGTTGAGGGCTATAGGGAGGCAAAAACTCAAGCAAAGTATCAGATTCTTCAATTGCCGTTATCATGTCAGCTCGTTTGTGGAAGCTGGCATTATCCATGATAAGTACTGCCTTTTCAGGTAATACGGGGATTAGTGCTTGAGTCAACCCAGCATAGAAAACATCACTGTTGATGGTATTTTCAAAAAGAGCTACCGTTAAAAATTCCATCCCGACAATAGCCCCAATCGCATTAATGTGCCCTTTGGCTTGCCAGTTGTGAACACCATAACAACGT
>JADGDF010000244.1 GCA_016745055.1 Thiotrichaceae bacterium
GTGTAGTTGCTTAAGATTTTCAAGTTCGCCTGCACGAAACATGCTGATATAAGTGTTAAGGCCACTGTTATCCACCGGTCTTTCTAAAAAACGGCAGAAGGATTGTTGGATAAGTTGCACTATTTCCTCTTTAGATGCAAGAGAATCATATTCCACAACAAATCCAGCTCCATTAGGATCACCATCATCCCACCAGGCATAGTTTGTTCCATAATACGCAAGTAAATATGTTCCAGGACAATACCAATCTCTACCACAACCTAAATTATCTGGCTGTGAACGTCCAGTGTCCCAATGTTCATAACTCCACTTTTCATTTGTATCCCATAACCATTGGCCATCAGAATTTTTTCTACCACCTAGCCAAACAGTAGCACTATTTACAACCTCGTCATGAATAAAACGATTTTCTTCTTCAGAAGTAGCAGTAGCCAAATACCCACCTTTAGACTCTGCTATTGCTTTTGTTTCTGGCCAGGTATGTGCTTCCTCAATAAATTCGTAATAATGTCCATTACCTCCTTCTACTACATCCCATTGAATAGCAGCAGCTTCAACTAAATTGGGTGAAACTAACCATGCCCCCATTGTCCACGCTGCAAAGTGCGAGATCGTAAAATATTGTTTATGAACTTTCATAAACATCTCCAAGTTAAAAGAAAAATTAAATATTTTTATTTTAACTTTAATTTAAATAGCTGTTAACCCCTAGTGTAAAAAAGTATTTTTAATTTAACTTTTTGATAAATAAAAATTATTTTAGAAAAATAGTGAGATGTTTTTTTAATTTAATTTTTCTATATTAATATAATTAAATACTTTCAGGTCAAGGATTGCAAGCAAAGGAACTCAATACAGGACATTGATGGATTAAATTAACAGATAAATAATGGGCAAGCCAATCATTTGAGCCTTATAATTATGATGACAACAACGGACCTACTCGAAGAAAAACTATCCTCTCTCAATGGGTCATTGGCGAGAGCATCTCTAATAGCACACTTTTTAGTTGGAGTGATTCGTTTCAGGACAGTCAATCTTGCTAAGTTAGCCAACTGTTATGCCTAGATAGGACAAACAGGAAGATTGGCGTTAGTCATGTCAACATTTTAGTCTTAGCGGTTGCTCATAAAGGAATTGCAGTCTCTTTGCTCTGGTGTTTTTTAGATAAACAAGGGAATTCCAATACACAAGAACGTAGGGATAGGACGTCCCGTGAGCGTCACGAAATCTCTGCGTGACACCGGTTTTCTGTTGCTTGATACAATATATAAGATAAACTTATAGCTTATTTCCTATGGTAATGTCCTGTACTGAGAGATTGTTGTTATCATACATCAAACATATTTTCATATCCTTAAGCTTTATGTTGTTGTATCTTTAAGTTCACTCTTCCAAAGGTTATGAACGAGGTTGCAAACCCCGTCCAGTTTGAGCCATTCAGTTTTGTGTATTTAAAATTATTCTTATTTGGCTAAAGGCAAATACTCTGTTAACGTGCCAAACTGCATAATTTCATCTCCCCACTGCGCAGGATTGTATCCGTAAAAATGGTTATCTTCTGGATTGTAACCTGCATAAGTGCCGCTGTTGGGATAATAGCGTACTTCATAAGGTGCAATCTGCAATGCTTGCTTATCTTGTGGTGGGAAAAGTTCTGGATAAAGCGTTTCCGCCCAGTCCATCACTTTTTGCCAATCAGACATTGACGAGCTTTCTTCCATGAGTGTGGTAATAATATTATTATCATCAGCTTGTATTTCCACTGCACCAATGTCACAACTATCTCCATAAATACGGGCTTGTCCACGCTGATCATAGTCAGTCGAACAGGTTGCAACATCCAACGCAAGGCTGTGAGTATCTGGTAAATGACTCAGCGTCATACCTTTACTTTGAGCTAAAACTTGCAAAGCAATATCTTTTTGAAGGGATTTACCCAACAAATCGCCATCAGCAGAGGTCCAATCTTGTGTATCACTGAGATTGTTACCAAGCGAAGTTAGCTCACCATTGCCTTTATTCCAATTACCTGCATTGTCAACTGTGCCACTGCTCATATTGCCAGCTACAATACTATTTTGAATTTCAGCATGACTTTTATATAGCATTAAACCACCTGGGTAATCTTTAACTAAAGATTCATTGCCGTATAAAGTAACGTTGATCAAGCTAATTGTGCCGACTTGACTGGTGGTATCCATAATACCACCACCCGCTAGAGCTGTATTGCCACTAATCGTCGTATTTTGAATACTCGCCGTTTCAACAATAATCGCTCCTCCAAATTGACCACTTTCATTATTGATCACGGCACTGTTAAGCAAACTTAGGCTACAGTGAGTTGCGCAATTAATACCAGCACCCCCATTGCCAGATTCAGTTGTCGCGGTATTATCAGCAATGCTGCTCCAAGCAATTTCAAGCATTCCCTCGTTAACGTAAATACCACCACCGCGTTGCGCACTGTTTTCATTCACACCAACTTGATCTAAACTCAAGGTGCCATCAGTGCTGTCAAAGTGAATGCCTCCGCCATAACCCTCTGAAACTTTCCCACTTTGTAATGTCAGCGCTTGTAAGCTCAAGTGAATGCCTTCAGAGTCAGGAATATGGAGTACTCGATCACTATTTTCGGCTTGAATGATGGTTTTTTCCATACCCGCGCCGCGAAGGGTAATACTGCGAGTAATGTCCAAATCCCCTGTAAGATTAGCATCTTCATTTGCCCCGTTTAAACTCAAAGTGTACGTCCCTGAAGGCAAAATAATTTCATCCGTAACCGGGCAGTCTTTGTAAATCCATGATTTAGCATTGGCATTGGCTATGGCTTCACGTAAACTACATTTTTTATCTATCGCTAAACTGTCTTCAAAACTATCCACTGTGCCTGCTGTTTCTATCGTGGCAACGAGGTTTACTGTAATTTCAGTATCATCATTAGCGATTAAACTAAGAGTGCCTTCAATTTTATCACTGTCAAGACCACTGGCAATCACGGTAAAAGTTGTACTTTCTCCTGCATTCAAACTGGCAATCCCTAAATTTTCGCTCAGCGCAAAACCATCTCCATTCATGTTAAGCTCGCTCAAATTAAGGATTCCGCTCCCTCGGTTATACACCATAAATGTTTTTTCTAACTGACTGTCCTCTGCCACAGTGCCAAAGGAAAATGTGTTGCCATCAGTAATGAAAATACCATTTTGACGCAAATCAAATTCAGCATCTTCAAGTGTTGCATTGCCACTAATAATCAAAGAAAAAGCTTGATAATCATTACTCAAATTAGTTTTATGACTAACTTGCACCGCATAAGTGCGATTACCAGCGGTAGGATTATCAATGCGTACTTGTTCAACATTATCCAATTGATTATCCCCTGTGCTTGCTGCATTTTCTGGATTAGATTTATCCAGAACCCAAGGTAAATATTTCGTTCCAGCTTGATCAATTATCCGTAAATCTAAGTCATTCATTAATCGACTATCTGAGGGATCAAGACTGGATGTCAGTGGAGAACTGGGCGGATCGTGCCAAACTAAAGTGGCTTGTAGCTGTTCCGACTCGGTTGGAATGTTTAGTTCAATGGTTTCAGTACTATTTTCACCTAAAGTAAGTTCATAAATATGTAGAAATTGTTCTCCTTTAGCCTGTGCTTGTTCACTGAGCATCTCACTCATACCTGCATTATTGAGATAGCCCCAACCGGTTTGATAATCTGGGCCAGGACTACCCAAATCTGTTGCTGTATGCAATGCTAATGCTTTTAAAGTTGCCGCTTTTATCAGTTTGTCATCGTTCAAATCACGATAATATTGTTGAACCAAGCTGAGCGAAGCAGTGACAGCAGGGCTGGCCATTGAAGTCCCATCTTTGATGGTATATTTATTTTTGCCTAAACTGCTCGTCGAATAAACGCCTACACCAAATCCCATTAAATCTGGTTTAACACGTCCATCATCGGTAGGCCCCCAACCACTGAATGTACTTACATTAGAGGCATCATCGACTGCACCAACTGTGAGAATATTTTTTGCTGTACTCCCAGGCATTAAGGTGTCATAACCATCATCATTGTTACCATCTCCACCAGGATGTTTATTGTCAAGGTAAGCTGTGAAATTATCACAAGAATAATCGAAATCGACATCTACCAAATCCTCTGTGGTTGGATTATTAACGCGATCATTACCCGCCGCTTTGACAATTAGATAATAGAGTTGTATCACGGAATTTAAGATGGTATTTTGCGAAAAGGAGGATATAAGAAAGAACAAGTTTTGTAAACTTAGGAGAACGAGTATGAAAATG
>JADGDF010000245.1 GCA_016745055.1 Thiotrichaceae bacterium
AAGATACGCTTTTTGTAAAATAATAGCTGAAATTTGCTCAAAAGAAATATTTCTTTCTGCTTTTAGTTTTTGATTTTTTGTATCATCCCAAATTATCACTGTAATGCTATCCCTAGACGACGAAGTTTGGTTAGGTTACGTTTCACCAATTTCTCGCTCCCAAGCTCTGCTTCCCGACTCGCAAAGCAGAGCTTGGTAACGAGTTAAGAAAGGCATAAAAATTTGGATACACTAAATATGCACATTGACAATCCACTAAGGTGGTTACAAAAAATATGGTGAAGTTATGACTAATCACACACTAACACTTGATCAAGTAAGACAACTCGGTATCACTGCCCTTAGTCAACAGCTTGGAATGGTTGGAATGATCAGATTTTTACAACAATCTGAAACAGGTTGGGGTGATTACACCAAAGAAAGAGAAAAGTGGTCAGGTAATCCTGACTTGAAAGATTTATTTGAAGCAATCCAACGCAGTGAAAAATAAGGAACGTGTACTCACCGCTCCTGTGGTGTATAGTAGCATTCTTATAAACATGTACTATCAAATTCTTATGTAAGAATTCAAAATAGCTTCTATTTGAACGTTTTCATGGTACAAAAGTCTAGGAATTCTACTATAATTAAAAGACTTGACGCTGGAGCATCAAGGTATATGCATTCCCACGCCAGAGCGTGGGAACGAGAAAACTGACCATTTTTTTTATGGCTTGTGCAAAGCTCTCTATTTATTTTTAATAAAACCATATGAATTATTATTAATTTATGCTTTAATTATATAGTGCTTTTATCTTTATGGATTAAGTTAAAGTATCCTGCTATTTTAATAGAAAATAAGGAAAATTATTGTGATGCAAAATAATTTAGATAGATATATTACCGATAATGTAAAAAGAACATCAGAAGACGACTTTTTAAGTAAATCAAGTAATTCTGAACTTGAGAAGCGGTTAGCTCAATTAATGCAATTAGTCCATTATCCCATCCTGTATGGACTAAAATACATTCATTTATCAACAATTGTTATGTTACTTGTTTCAAGTAGCGCTTACGCAGACTTAAATGATGGATTATTAGTTTATTTCCCATTTGATAAAGAACCTGTGGGTAGTATTGTTGCTGACGAAAGTGGTAACGGAAATGATGGAACTATCATAGGTATGCCAACGTATGAGCCAAATGGAGTTTTTGGTGGAGCTTATTCCTTTACCGCGAAAAGTGGCTCCAGTTGCTGTAGTTGGTACCGGGATTATTTAACGCTTAACAATAATCCTACTGCTAATGTTGACGAATTGACAGTATCTCTTTGGAGCAAGACAAGCTCCCCAAGCAACAACTACAAAATTGCAAGTGCTGCATCTTGGTATCCTGGTTCAGGGTGGGTGCTAGGTACTCAGTATCCTGAAATTTGGGGAGGCAGTTCTGGAGATAAGGTTTTTAATCCCAGACCAAATTGTTATTTAGAATGGGAAAACCCTATTCTCGAAGCAGGGAAATGGAACCATGTTGTCATATCTTATAGTGGAACCCGTTTTCAACAATTCATTAACGGGAAGCTGGTCAATGACTGCCCAGGCTCTGGAGAAAAAGTAGGAGATGCCCGAGGTCAAAAGCTAGTTATAGGTGCATGGCCTCAGCATGGATTTGGTTATGACGGACTTATTGATGACTTTAGAATCTACAACAGGGGAATTTCGGCTGAAGAAGTTGTTGAGTTGTATACTGGTGTCAGTGATAGTGATTGTCAACACGCTACTTACTCTCCTCAAAAGCGGAAATTAACTATTCCATTCGTCGAAATACCCGTAGTTGACTTTTTGACTGGGCAATCAACGGGTGAAATCGAATTATGGAAAGGTTCTCTTAGGCACGTATTTGGCACCACAAACCGTTTCAGAGTACTTTCTGGAAGCTTTAACCAAGTAACAGACGCCTCTAGTTCTTCATGTCCTGCTACTTATGTTCTTGAAACTGGCACTTTATCTATTCCTTACATTGATATACCCACAGGTATTACAGTAGGTAATAAAGAGTTTGGAAATGAAGTAGATGTTTTTAGTGCCACAATGACTTGGGATCAAATTGGTAAAAGTTTTGTTGTACAAGAAGTTGAACAGATAGCTGATTAACAGTTTTTTTAGAAGCAAAATAAAGACGAATTAGGCCTTTTGTGTGGTTTAGAAAAATCTGGTTTATCCATTTCATAAACTTTCTTTAACCAAAGAGTATTGGGGATACATCAAGTCTGAATATGAAACTGACCCCAAGACAGGCAAGAAAAAGCGCAAAACCCTGTTTACAAAGAATGAATATTGTCACTCATTACTAGTTCAATTACTGCGAGGCATGGATGCCGAGTAGTCCGCGACTATCTGGGCGTTCAAAAATAGCATAAAGTATGTAAGGGCGATAGTCCTTGCGTGCGTTTTTTTCTATTTTTTGGCTTTACCCCAGCGTTATGGTGGAGTAAGCTAACGGAGTACGCAGTTGCCATATTGAGACCGGAAGGGCAACAAAACTAGCGTCTCGCTGAGATTTGAGTAGCTCTTAGGGATAGGGCGTCCCGGGAGCGTCACGAAAACTCTGCGAGATACCGGAATTTGGTTGAACAATGCTCGAATGGGCATTAATCGTGTCATCGTAACGAAGGTTCTAGTGTGCTATCGCCCCATTGATGTTGAGACGATGGCCTGTATTGGTTTTTATGGCGTAATCTTGTCTTCGCTTTATCCAGCCATAGTGGGGTTATGAAGAGGGTGAGTCGCATCCATAGCAGGTTGCTGCTTTCTTAGCGCTTCATACTCTGCTAGAAAGTCAGCCTGGACATTTGCTGGCACAAGCTGAGGCTTTTTGTACAGGTGATTCATACCTCGCTCGCTGCGAGGCAAGGATGCCAAGTAGTCCGCGACTAGCTGGACGTTCAAAAATAGTATAAAACAGTACGTAAGGGCGACAGTCCTTGCGTGCGTTTTTTTCTATTTTTGAGCTTTACCCCAGCGTTAAGTCATTGGTCGAGTAGCCCCAAGGAACTTCCCCTTGAGGCTCTCCCAGAACCGAACGTGAAACTCTCGCTTCATTGTGCTCTTATTATTCAACCTTTTAACATTGACCAATGCGCGAGGAGTTTCGGTTTTTTTTTCTGAAACGCAATGACTCTCCGCGCCGCTTGTGCATAGGTTTTCAGTGATTTGTACTTGCGTTTTGCCCAGCGGCTGATTTTCTGGTCAAAATGGAGCAACACCCATTGAATTGAGCGTATTCCAAATTTTCCGTAGTATTCGACCCATCCGCGTATTTTATCTCGGCTGTAGCGCAAGATGTCTTGTATTTCACTGTGTATCCATGCGTTCCACTTCCACGAATTAATTTCTGCTCTAATCCGTTTGGCAGCTTTCCTGCTAATCGCTGGAACAAACCCAACAAGCTGATGCCCGTCTCGATGCTTTATCAGTCTGGGACGAAAGGTAAAGCCCAGAAAATCGAAGCTAATGCAGTCATAGTCTGCTTTGTGTTTCCAGCTTTTGCAGTAGACGATTTTAGTCTTGTCAGGATGCAGGGTTAAGCCACATTCTGTAAACCGTTGTGTGAGTTGTTGGTGCAACTGTTGGGCTTCTTGTTCGGTTTTGCAGTGGCAGATAATGTCATCTGCGTATCTCACGAATGGGATGCCTTGACAGTGCTTTTCGACCCACACATCGAACACGTAGTGGAGAAATAGGTTTGCCAGTAGGGGGCTTATCACGCCACCTTGGGGCGTACCTTTTCCTCGCTGTTCGATTGTGCCGTCTGGATGTTGGACTGAGGCGGTCAACCATCGTCTGATGTACAGGCGTTGCCAGTTTTCTTGAACATGTTTGTCCACGGCTTTTAACAGCAAGTCGTGGTCTATGGCATCTTCGAGCCTTTGATGTCCATGTCCAATACCCACGGACGTTGCCAGCACCGTTTCCGCACCTGCTCTAACGCTTGATGCGCAAATTTGTTGGGACGATAGCCATACGAGTCGGGGTGAAAGTGTCGTTCAAGTTCAGCTTCTATTTGCATCTTGACCACCATTTGAGCAATACGGTCACTGACCGTGGGAATGCCCAATGGACGAATGCCTCCATCGGCTTTGGGGATGTCTACCCGTTTCACCGCAGGTGGAAAATAGCTGCCTGACGACAAGCGATTCCACAGCTTATAGCTGATGTGTAATAATATGTCATAATATATACATGACTTACCCACTTAAATTTCGCGAAAAAGTATTTGCCACCAAAGAGAAGTACAATCTGAGT
>JADGDF010000073.1 GCA_016745055.1 Thiotrichaceae bacterium
ACTCAGATTGTACTTGTCTTTGGTGGCAAATACTTTTTCGCGAAATTTAAGTGGGTTAGTCATGTATATATTATGACATATTATTACACATCAGCTATACCATTTTCCCTGTGCCTTTAACAATACGAAACAATGGGCCAACAACAGATACTTATCAAGTTCAAGTAAGTGATAACCAAGGTTGGTTAGTTTATCCTTACCCAGAAATAGTACGTGTGAGTGGTCTTCGCCGTTCAACATTGTTTATTAATGTTAATTTACCTAATGGTGGTGATGTTCACACTAAATTAAACGTGACAGTCACTTCATTATCAGACTCCACGGTCAAAAAACACGCACTTATTCGTGTCAGTCCCCACACCCCTGAAGTTGTTAACTCACGAGATGGTCGCCAAGCCGACGTATCTATTGTTTTAGATGGAGGTTATCGTATGGGTGATAAACTACACGACATTGCTGATACCTTAGAAAAATTGCTGGGTGACAGAGCACCGTTATCACCAAGTGATGCTAAAGTCGAAGCCTGGTTAAGTCAATTTGATGACAGCAATCCTCCTACCAGAGAAGAATATTTGGAATTCATTGAATACTTCCAGCCTGTTAATCCACCGCCACCACCAGTGATTGAATTAATCACCTTTACGAATACCGCAATGACGCGCGTGGTCACAGATAACTTGGGTGATGTGATTGGCCGCATTCGAGGATTACAAACTTCTGAAAGTGCCGCCTGCACTTTAGCCTCGGTGGAAGCCGTTGAATATGCAGCCACCAATCTTAAAGAAAAAGGACATTTGTTCTTGGCCACAGCCAGTACACCCGGTAAAGACATGAGTTCAGCTATCCAACAGTTGCAACAAAAACGTGTCAAAGCGCATGTGTTATTTGCTGAAAACTGTGACGGTAGCGCTGCAACAGAAGCGGCTTATCAAGAACTCAGTGGCCAAACGGGTGGTATTTTCCGTATTTCCACAGACGATACGGCTAGTGACATGCTTGCTTTAGAAGGTTTGTTAGACATGATTTTCAGCATGGGCAAATATACGGTGATGGGTACTATTACAGATGAAGTGGGTCAACCACTTGCGAGCGTTGACATTGAAATCAACGAGCTAACCACTACCACTGATTCTGCGGGAAATTGGGAAATTCCTAACTTTATGGAAGGCGAATATACCTTAATGGCAAGTAAGGAAGGTTATGTATTTCTACCTCAGGTCGTGGAAGTAGGCAACGAAATCTACTACCACCAAGTGGAAATAACCCCAGTATCCTCACTAGCCATGTCTGCAATCTCAGATACACGCGGTGATGTGCGACAAGGGGAAGATGTGAGTTACACATTTACCATTGTCAATGGGGGTTCTCAAACAGCAACTGGCGTGACGTTCTCGGACGTGTTACCAGCAGGCACAACAGCTACTGCCTTAGAAGCATTGTTTGCAGGAACTTGTGATGTCAACACGCTCACTTGCCAATTCCCTAATTTAACACCAGGTGCAAGCGTTGCTGTGGAACTCACCATTCACAACGAAGGGGTCGATAATTTGAAAAATGTGGCTACACTAAGCTCTAATGAATATCCTGAAGATATTCAAACCAGTCGCAAAGTAGTTAAACCTTATTTTTCAGTTGATATAACAGACACACCTGATCCCATCGTGATGGAAAGCGTTTTACATTACCGAGCGATTGTTGAACTCAGCGCTTTAGCACCTAAAGTAACCGCCAATGATATCAAGTTATTCCTACGTTTGCCAGAAGGGACGGAATTATCCAGTATTGATACGAATCATGGTGTGTGCGACATTAGTGAATATCCCAAGATTGCGTGTGAATTAGAGGATTTAAGTATTGCTGCCCCTGGCGATGTTAGTCAAATGACGGTGGATATGGATGTCCAATTGACGGATGCAACTTTGCTGTTATTGACCAGTGAAGCCAGTGTGTCTGCATCAAATTATCCAACGCATACCATCAAGGAACAAACCAAAGTTGTGGTTCCACCAGAAGCAATGGCGGATATTTCTATCGTCATGGATACCACACACAGTATGCATGAAGAGGTGAATGGTACCATGAAAGCCTTAGAAGCATTCATTAAGCAGCAAATTGATGCTAACACCAATCCTGTCGTGAATTTGATTGAGTTCAAAGACAATGTAACATTGCGGGCGTTTACTAGCAATTTGCAACACATTGTGGATGCAATTCATCAGTTTGAAGTGAAAGACGGCGGTTTGTGTCAAGAGGCCTCAGCAGAAGCGCTGAGTTTGGCTGTTGATCATACGGTGCCAGGCGGTACGATTGTGTTTATCACCGATGCCGCGCCTTATGAGAATGCGGACTTAGATGCACTTGGCAAACGCCTAAAAGCTAAGAGCATCAAGTTAACTGTGCTCATTTCTGGTGATTGCACAACATCTTCAGGCAAACAGTCCTGGAATGATATGAAGTAGTTAATTAATTTGTTCCCAAGTCCATACAGGCTGTCACGACACCCAACATGCAACAGTGAAAATCTGTTGTGATATGTTGGGTTTTTTATTTTATCTTAATCGTTATTAGTTATGTTACATAACTTGAATACTTTAAGTATTAGTTGAACTCACGCTATTGATTATTAGCTCGGCTCTCCCCATTTTGTACAGTAGCCAAGTAATTCCTTAAAAATCTTCTATTTGTTTCCCTTTACCGATTAAAATTTGTCATCTATAATTTAAAGTAGTATTAATTCAACTATCTTACTGTTTTTAAAGTAAATAGAAAAATATTTATTTGCTTTTTATTGCAAATATTGTTATCTATTTTTATTGACAAGTATACAAAATGACTATGACTAACCTCTTGTTAGAAAATTGTGAAAAACCGCGGGTAATTATTGACGATACAACGTTACGCGATGGTGAACAATCCGCAGGTGTTGCGTTTACACTCGCAGAAAAACTGAGTATCGCAGCAGACTTAGATGCATTAGGTATTCCTGAATTGGAAATAGGCATTCCTGCTATGGGAGAAGAGGAACTAGAGAGTATTCAAGCTGTGGCTGATTTGCATTTAAATGCAAAATTATTAGTTTGGAGCAGAATGCGGGAAGATGATCTCAATTTATGTCGTGATTTGGACATTCATATGGTGGATGTTTCAATTGCGATGTCCGATCAACAAATTTACAAAAAGCTAAAAAAAGATCGTCCATGGGTACTTAACTCAATACGTACCCATATTGCTAAAACATTGGATATGGGGTTTGAAGTCAGTATTGGTGGGGAAGATTCCTCTCGTGCTGATCCCAATTTTTTATTGCAAGTAATTGAAGTCGCAGAAAAAGAAGGTGCAAAGCGGTTCCGTTTTGCAGATACTGTTGGCATTATGGAGCCATTTGGCGCTTTAGATCGCATTCGTCAACTGTGCAAATCTACAAATTTAGAAATTGAAATGCACGCCCATGATGATCTAGGTCTAGCAACGGCAAACACATTAGCCGCTATTTTGGGCGGAGCAAGCCATGTAAATACTACAGTCAATGGTTTAGGTGAAAGAGCAGGCAATGCACCTTTAGAAGAGGTTATTCTTGGGTTAAAACGCTTGTATGACATTGATTTAGGTATTAACATGCAAAATTTTTGGACCGTTTCACAGCGGGTAGCCAGTGCTTCAGGTCGTCCTTTGCCTTGGCAAAAAAGTATTGTTGGGCCTGGCGTGTTTACGCATGAGTCTGGTATTCATGTAGATGGACTGTTAAAAGATCCACTTAATTATCAAGGTGTTGATCCTGCTGAAGTCGGTAGACAGCATGAATTAGTGCTAGGCAAACATTCGGGGACGCAAACGGTAATACAGGTTTACGCAAAATTGGGGATTCCTATTACGCGGGAAGAAGCCACTTTAATCTTGATACAAGTTCGACGTTATGTAACGAATACTAAACAACTACCCACCTCTAGTTATTTAGAAGGATTATACACGCAACTACGGGGTGATGCGGTTGCTTCTTGAACAGCAAACCTATATTTTCCTGAACTGGGATAAATATACATGTCAGCAGTTTAATAAGTCTTGCGCGGTGCGCGGCAAAATTAAGCATTCTGGTTTTGACTCGCGAAGAATATAACTAAAGATCATAACGTTTAGGAAATAGGCCAAGTTAGAAAGCTTGGCATTTCAAGTACGAAGAATGTATCGTCAATTATTACAAATAGTTTCAGATGGTCAATGCCATACCGTGTTTGATTTACTTCAAACATTGGGTTTAAACCAAGTAATGTTAAAAAAACAGTTTAAACAGTTAAAAAGTTACGGTTTAAATATTGTGCAACCATTTGAAACAAGTTATCAACTGCAAGAACCTATTGAGTTATTTGATTTTGACACCATTTTTCAAGCCATGCATTATGCTGAACTCAATTTTCCTGAGTTGCAAATTTTTGATGTAATCAATTCCACTAACAGCTATGCGCTTGCTTACGAAAATCAGAACCATCCTTTTATCTGTTTAGCTGAATACCAAACGGCAGGCAAAGGCCGACAAGGACGTCAATGGTTTTCGCCTTATGCAAGTGGTATTTGCCTTTCTGTTAAATACACCTATGAACAACCACTATTTCCAATGTCAGGTATTGCGATTGCCGTTGCGGTGACTATTGCAAAAACTTTGCGTGAACTTGGGGCTAACAATATTGGTATTAAATGGCCTAACGACATAGTTTGGCAATCCCATAAATTAGCGGGTATTTTGGTAGAAGGTATACAAGAACATCAAACTTGGACAGTCGTTATCGGCATTGGCATGAATCTCAAAGTGCCTGCACATACTTTAAGTATGATTGATCAAAAATGGACGGATTTATGGACTGTTTTAAACCAAAAACAGATTTCTCGTAATCAATTAACCATTACCTTGATTAAAAATATGCTTCACTGTTTAAAAAAATATGCACAAACAGGGTTAGAACCTTGGCTAATGGACTGGCAAACTTTTGATGTACTTACAGGAAAACAAATTCAATTAGAAACCCCTCAAGGTATTATTGCTGGAAAAATGGTAGGCATTGATGAAATAGGTAGATTGTATCTTGCTGGACATGAACAACCTTATATTTCAGGCGAAGTACACATCAAATGAAATTATTAATTGATATTGGCAACACTCGTATAAAATGGTGTTTTTCTGAAGCACAACAGTTGACTGCACAACAAGCATTTAACTGGCAACTAGATTTTTTAACACATTTATTTTCAGAAGCTTGGAACAACATCAATCCTCCCACTGAAATTTGGGTGTCCAACGTTTCAGGCAATACTATGGCTAACAAGTTAACCCAATGGACTCAAAAACAGTGGCAGCTTACGCCCTTCTTTGCTCAAACGCATTACCAATGTTGTAATGTCACGAATGGTTATCAAAAACCGCAACAATTAGGAATTGATCGTTGGTTGGCTGTCATTGCAGCTAGATACTTATGTTCAGATGCAGCGTGTATTGCTGATTGTGGTACTGCCATTACCATTGATGCATTACAATCAAATGGCCAACATCTGGGCGGATTAATTACACTTGGGTTGAGTACAACCCGTAGCACATTGTTAAAAAAAACTCATGCATTGACTCATTTGTCTGACATAAATTCGTCCAACCCAGATATTTTTTTAGGCAAAGAAACTACTCAAGCGATCATGCAAGGGACTTTAGTTAGCGTGTTAAGCTTGTTAGAATATACTGTAAAATATTTGGAAAGAAATGAGGAAAGTGTTATCCTCTTTATCACTGGTGGAGATGCTCTCCAACTCATTCCTTTGCTTTCCATTAATTACCAATATGAGCCTAATTTAGTCCTTCAAGGCTTACACATTGTTGCAGAACACTCATGAGAACGCTCGTTTTTTTACTCATCTTAATTAATATCGTTTTTTTCTTGTGGATACAAGAAAAATTATCTTGGTTACCTTGGCAACCAGGTCAGTTCTTAATCTTTCCCACTTCTGCTGAACAGCTAAATACAGAAAATATACCTACATTACGTTTACTGTCAGAATCCACAACTGCTGAAGTTGATAATCACTATGAAGAAGCCGATTTAATAAAATCTCAACACTATGAATCAGAATTGCTTGATATACCTGAAACAGAAATTGAATCTCAGGAAGAAATGGTTGATGATGTTGAACAGTTGGAAGTATTTGATGGAGCAGGTTCTCTGAAAATGCTATTGGTTGAAAATACTGTGATAACAGACGCATATGAAGAAAACGCTGATTTGCCAGAAACGTCAGAAGAAACACTAGTTGACAGCAATGAACCGATAGAAACAGGGGATACCTCTGAAAAAACTAAACCTTCATTAGCAGATAAGGTAGCAGAAACGTTATCAAACCTGATGAAACCAAATTCAGCCATTGATGTCAGACAAATACCAGAATCTGCTTCTTCCTCTTCAATAGCCGTTGAGAAGTCACAACTCTATTGCGTTGAAATAGGGCCTTACGAAAAATTGGATACGACACACTCTGTGATGGCTCAACTTAAAAAGGAGGATATTTTGGTTGAAAGACAACGAAAAAAGAACCAAGTTGTCAAAGATACTCAAGTTTATTTACCCCCTTTTCCTAATAGGCAAGCAGCAAATCAAGCTGTAACTCAGTTAATCAGTGTTGGCGTCAAAGACTATGCCATTATGAACCGTGGTGAGTTGAAAAATGGGATTTCACTAGGCGTTTATCGCGGTCAAAACAGTGTCAAACGACGTTTGAAATCGCTAAAAGCCAAAGGTTACCACAATATAACAACTAAGCAGCGTTTTCGAGAAGTCATGAGATATTGGATTAAGGTGAAAACACTCGTAACTCAACAACCCACTTTAGAAAACCTTGTTCAATCAATTAAACCACCACAACTGAACGTGATTGAATGTCAATGATATAATATTATTGGTAACCGCATAGATAGTTGTAGTAGGGCACATTACTGGTATTGATTTTTAATAAAACGGCGCAAAATAATGAGAAAACTCACACTTTTTTTTAAAATCGGGTAAAATGACTCGCATATTTAGATTGCTTTAAAGTAGATACTTTTGTAAAATCTAGTTTTACTTGCCCCGATAGTTAAATGGTATAACCAGTGATTTGTAATCACTTGTTGGGGGTTCGATTCCCTCTCGGGGCTTATGTTTTTTTAGCATGAGCTTTTTTATTATTGTGTTGATAGCTAACACATCACTTTAAGCAGAATTGAAGCCCATATACGTTAAAATATCCTCCTAACACATTGGGTGCCTGAGTTTGGAAGATGAAAATTACAGCAATTGGCGTTAACGCAGCATTTTCGACGGGAGATTATGAAGACGTCATTTCAGAAAAAGATGCCTTCCAACTCGTTTGGGAAATGATTAATTCACCAGAAGCCAAAAATCTATCCCCTGATGTTGTCAAAACTAAAATCAAAAATTTAGGTAAGCGTTTATACGGCCCACGGTGGCAATCTAATTTTCTGATTGAGTTTGATATGCCAAGTAAACGTGGACAAGGGCCTTACCGTTTATTGGTTGATATAGGGGGAGATGCTAGACATGCCCTAAAAAGTTTAGGCTTGTCCTCAAGTGATATTGATGGTATCTATATTTCCCATCCCCACAATGACCATATTGGGGGAATTGAATATATGGGGTTAACCACCTTATTTAACCCTTTTTATACACAGGACAAGAAGCGTTGGTTGGGTGACGAATTCATTGCAGAAAAGTTGTTTTTAGAACAGGCTGTTGGTCCAAATCCACCAGGCAGCGCTAAACCAGATTTATTTATTCATAAGAAGGTACTTGATCCTTTGAAACGTGCTGTAGGGCCAGGATTAGATACTGTTCAAGGGGTTCCTAATGTCTGTTTAGAAACCTATTTTGATATTCACCTTGTGGGTAAACAAGAAGATGGACGCACTATTACTCACGCTTTTCAAGATGGTGAAGATAACTGGACAATGACGCCTATTTTTGCAATGCATGTATTTTCAAGCTCTGAAGAAATGCCTAGTTATGGTATCAGCTTACAACATTCAGCAGGCTATAATGTATTAATGCCCACTGATATTCAGTATATGATTCCACCTCAACTAGAAATGCATTATCGTAAAGCAGATAGAATTTACATGGATTGTGAGACTTCTCCCTTTCCATCAGGGGTTCACCCTCACATTTCTGATTTGGTTAATAATCTCGACCCTCAAATCCAAAAAAAATGTCTCTTATATCACTATGATGCTCCACCAATGGTGCCAGAAGGAATGTTTTATGGTGTTTTGAAATCAGGGGATTATCATATCTATCCAGATAGATAATATTGAATTTAACTGTAAGTATGAAAAAAGGTCTGCAATATGGCAGGTGAAGATGATAAAAAGCCATTAGTCGTAGTGGTTGATGACAGCGCGACTTCTATTTCTTTGTACCAATTTAGCGTTGAAAAGCTGCCTATTGAATTTAAAGGTTTTAAATCACCTGCTGATGCCTATCCTTACCTGCAAGAATATCGTCCAGATTTATTGTTTCTGGACATTATCATGCCAGGCATGGATGGTTTAAAGTTTTTACGTCGTTTGCGTGCTTTACCTATACAAAAGGATACACCTGTTGTTATGGTAACTTCCAAGGACTATGCTCAAGATCGTACTGTTGCAAAACAACTAGGTGCATTGGATTTTATGATTAAGCCTTTACGCTTTCAAGAAATTCGTGACACTATTTGCAAGTATATATCCATAGAACCAATAGATTCTAACAATACATAATTTCCCGCTGTAATGGTCGATGACTACCGTAACCACTATTTTCAAGTTGCTATAGCCCTAAAAAGGCCCTCATTATGTCTACATTAAACTATATTCGCTTTTGGGGAGTGCGTGGCTCATTTCCAGCACCTTTTGGCAGTCATTTGCGCGTAGGAGGTAATACCTGTTGTGTTGAATTGCGTGTCGATGATCATGTGCTGATTTGTGACGGAGGGTCAGGCATTATTCCATTAGGTAATAACTTGATGGGACAGCAAGATATTAAGGAAGTATTAGTGATGATGACTCATTATCACTGGGATCATATCTCGGGTTTACCCTTTTTTGTGCCCGCCTTTGTGCCAGGTTGGAAAGTAAATTTTTTTGGGCCAGGGGAAAATGAACAGGAAATTGAACGCCGAATTTCTGAACAAATGGTTGACCCTTATTTCCCCGTTGAAATAGAAATGTGGATGGCTGATATTCGTTACAAACTGCTCAAAAATGGACAAATAAATTATGGGCCTTTTGTGATTGAAACCTTTAATGTTCATCACCCTGGTAGCACCTATGGCTATCGTATTCTTGTGCATGGTAAAACAATTATTTATGTGTCTGATAATGAATTAGGCTTTATTGATGGCACGATAGAAAATCGTAAAGAAGAACTCGAACCGCGCGAATTCGAGATGATTAAACAAATGCAGCAAGAAGAGCATGATAAAGCTGTTGAAGTCATCGAAGGGGCACATGTGCTCATTCATGACGCACAATATACGCCTGAAGATTACGCAAAAAAACGCGGCTGGGGACACTCTTGCTACATTGATACAGTTAATTTCGGCGTTGATGCTCGCGTGAAACAGCTATATTTATATCACGCTGACCCAACTTATAATGATTTTAAAATAGAAGAAATTCACCGTGAATGCGTTAAAATTGTTCACGAACGCAATGCGTCAGTAGAATGCCACATCGCGCGAGAAGGTATGATTATTGACATTGATCAATTATAATCAATTATCTAACACTGTTCCCAAGGCAAATTGTGAAAACGCCACCCATTGACACTGCTGCGATGGTGCTCAGGATCAAGTGTCCCTTCAAAACCTTCTAATATATTGTACACGTCTGTAAACTCTTCTTTAATTAGTAAACGTCCCGCTTCTAAGGAACGACGTCCACTACGACAAATCAATAATACTGGCACACTATCCAAGCCTTTTCCTATTTCTTCGTCGTGAACAACGCCTCCTAGCAACACTTTTCTTACTTCAGCTGCAAAATGTGGATTGATTTTCCAATCGGGTGCCTCAATCCACGGAATATGAATCGCACCTTTAGGATGTCCAACAAATAAAAATTCCATAGAAGAACGCACATCAATTAAAATGGCTTTAGGATTTTTCTGTACCATATCCCAAGCTTCTTGGGGGGTAAGCGATAAAACATCATGAGACATAATATTTCCTTTGATGGTCAGAGTTATGAGACTAATGATGGTCAGAGTTATGAGACTAATAAAATCGGAACACATTTTTTCAGAAGTGTTATATTCGCATTTTTAATTTTTTTGTAATAATATTTATCAATTAATCATTATACTCGTAATCTAAGTTACTACCTACCCACTGTGGCACTTTATTAGACTGAAAGAGAGCTTAGGTAAAGTTCATATTCAAATTTAGATTTTTAAATTGTTGACATAAATAATCGAAAAAAAGCGATTTTAAAACTATAAATAATTTGTTTGGTCAGCTGAGTAAGCAGTTTCATCCAAACTCATAAGTATTGCATCAACCAATATTATTTCTGATAATACAAGTTTTATAGCACTAACATATTTCAATGCGAACTGTTTCTTGATTTATTGTGAGTAATTAGAAAAGGTTTGCCAACCTAGATTTTTAACTAATTTGAAAATTTGATAGTCGAGGGTAAATGGAAAATTTTATTGTTGTAGTGACTTACCTATTGATTGGTATAGGATTAAGGAAAATACCTGCCTTTCCTGATGAAACAGGCAATGTTCTAAATTTATTTGTTATCTACGTTTCATTGCCTGCTTTAGTATTGCTTAAAATTCCTGAGTTATTATTTTCTAAAGATTTACTCATACTTGCCATTATGCCTTGGGGGATGTTGTTATTTTCTTGCGCAAGCATATTATTGTTATCTAAGCTATTAACTTGGGATCGTGCGACAACAGGCTGTTTATTGCTACTCATACCATTGGGTAATACCTCTTTTTTAGGCATTCCAATGGTAGAAGCTTTCTTTGGCAAGCAAGCTATTCCTTATGCGGTATTGTATGACCAATTAGGTTCTTTTTTTGCTTTAGCGATTTATGGATCATTGATTATTGCGCTATATGGCGCTGGAGAAAATAAACCAACTGCGCTAAATGTTGTGAAAAAAATTATTTCATTTCCGCCTTTTATTGCACTCATCTTAGCCTTTGCGTTTAAGCCATTTGCCTATCCAACGATTGCTGTCAATATTTTAGAAGTCTTAGCTGCAACGTTAGTGCCTGTAGTGATGATTGCTGTGGGTTTTCAATTAACGTTACGTTTGAATAAAGCGGTTGCTTCTCAATTAGGCATTGGATTGATGCTTAAACTAATCGTAATGCCTTTTATAGCCTTATTTTTATGTCGATTGATAGGTTTGGAAGGAGAAGTGATCAATGTTGCCATCTTTGAAGCGGGTATGCCACCAATGATTTCGGCGGGCGCATTAGCTATTTTAGCTAACCTTTCCCCTGCATTAGCGGCAGCTTTAGTGGGTATTGGCATCATGCTTAGTTTTGCAACGTTACCAGTACTTTATCAATTGTTGTAGTCTTTAAAATACAAACTAAAATTATCTAGTTATAATGAATTGTATAAATTCATAGGGCATTGATACTTAATTGTCGCGTGATTTATATTTTTTAGTCTATAAACAACGCTATCGTTCCTTAATACTTGCTATAGAAATAACATTAGCAACTTGTTTAAAAAGGTTTGTTCTAATTTTAAGGAAGACCAGGATACCTTAAAGCAAGTTCTTCTTCCATTGTTTGGCATTGTTTTTTTAAGGTTTTAATATCGGCTTCCCACTGCACACAACGGACAGGATTGTTTGTGCACCAGTTTTCTTGTGCTCTTTTTTGCTGTTGATAGTTTTGACGATGTTCATCACCACACGCTTTTGGATTTTGTTGACATCGTGCGTGAATGGCTTGTCGTTTGTCTCGCCATGTTTTGCATTCTTCAGAATTTTCTTTGCACCATTGTTGGTGTGAATCTAATTTTTGCTTATGACGATTTTGATGTTGCTGGCACCACTCAGGGTCTTGAGCACACCTAGCACGGATTTTTGCGCGACGTTTAGCTTGTTGTTCACATTCTTCCCGAGAGTATTTGTCTAAACAATCTAAGTCAATCTGTGCGATGATAATAGGGTTAGTTGTTTCTGCGTAACTGGTCGAAAATAACATAATAGCAAGGAGAGGAGAAAAAAATATTTTCATTATCATTTTTCAGTGGTTGGCTCATTAATAAATACAAAATTTTCAAGTTTCTTACAAATATTTTCACATGGAATACCATCATCATCCCTGTCTAAACCCCTATCTCCACGTTGTTCAAATTGGTAGTAAGCCTGAGCACAATTTTTCATATTTTTACATGAATTGCTACGGCGAAGTTCTGGGGTTACTTCTATAAAAGAAACATACAATGTTACATCTTCATCTATAATGTCTACCTGTTTTTTGAATTCACTGTTATCATAAGTAATCAGCACTTCGTATGTATTAGGTTTGAGTATAAAACCATTTTCTTTAACGTCAGGATTTAAAATCCTTACTTGACTACCCTGGGTGGCGTGAACCGTCAGGGTGAAAGTTTCTTGCGCTGTTGAAGTGGAGGCTGGTATTGAGGTTTCTGCAAATATTGGGAAGGATAAAGCAACAAGAAGGAAACTAACAATAATTTGTTTCATAATGTTTCTAATATTTCTGAGGAATATATTTATAAACAAACACTTAACACACACTTTTCATGCTGTGCAACGCTTAGCATGAAAAGTTCTCATTTAATATGTGAAAAGTATCTTCCTTAAATCAAACTGTGCGACGTACCATTATCTTTCTTACGCCTGTTCTTTGTACGCTTCTACGTACAAGCACAGTTTCTTGTTTTCTTTCTGCTAAAGGTTCTAATTCTTTTAATGCGGTTTCATACACTTTTCGTTTGAAAAAAATAACCTGACTGGTAGGATACCAATAGTCAACCCATTTCCAATCTTCAAATTCAGGCTGTTCGCTTGCATCAAGATGAACATCTTCCTCACTACCGAGCAAATGTAGCATATACCAGATTTGCTTTTGACCTATACATAAAGGTTTTTGGTAATAACGAATCAAATGACTGGGTAAACGATAACGTAACCAACCTTTTGTGGCACCAGCAACATGCACCTGTTTAGGGGTTAGGCCAACTTCCTCGTGGAGTTCCCGAAACATTGCTTGTTTTGGCGTCTCATGTGGTTTTACACCACCTTGAGGAAATTGCCAAGCATTTTGACTTACTCGCTTGGCCCAAAAAACCCGTCCCTCTTTACTTACAAGGATGATGCCTATATTCAGCCTATATCCATCTGCATCAATCATGGGAAAACCTTCCTTAATTTAGTTAGGACTAACTAACTGATGTCATAACCAAAAAACGCTACCAATACATTATTTTCTTGATTATTGGCGCGTAAACATCAGTAACTAATACACATTTTGTATAACTTAATTACCTATATATGTAAGCATATGTCCTAAAATTAAGAATGTCAACCAGATTAATTGTATTTTTTTATTACATGCTAAATACATTAGTTTAAATTATATATGGCATTTTAATAGTGCAAGCAACAAAAAAGGTTGAATGCATTAAAAAAATCACATCCAACCTTAAGGGGTAATAATAAAGCGAAAAATATTAATGAGGCATGATAATGGGTGATTCAGGTTTCATCATACTTAATAACATTTGGTTCAAACGGTTAACAAAGGCACCTGGATCATCTAGTTGACCTCCCTCGCTGAGTAGGGCTTGATCAAATAAAATCAACACCCAGTCATTAAAGCGCTCACCAGTTTGTTCTTCGTTCAATGAAGAAATCAAGGGGTGAGTTGGGTTAATTTCTAAGACGGGTTTACTGCCCATAACATTTTGGCCAGCCGCTTTTAATAAGCGTTCTAAACTGGCATCCATGCTTTGCTCATCAGCAACTAAACAAGCAGGAGATTGAGTTAAACGATGGGTAGCACGCACTTCTTTGACTTTATCACCCAAAGCTTCTTGAATACGGTCAAGTAAAGGTTTTAATTCAGAAGTGGCTTTTTCAGCCTCTTTTTTATCTTCTTCATTATCTAATTCGCCTAAATCTAACGAGCCTTTGGTGACAGAATGTAATTGTTTGCCTTCATAATCCCGTAGATGGGTTGCAAGCCATTCGTCAACTTGGTCAGTAAGCAGTAAGACTTCAATCCCTTTTTTACGGAAAATTTCTAAATGAGGACTATTTTTAGCCGCCGCAAAACTTTCTGCAGTGATGTAATAAATTTTGTCCTGGCCTTCTTTCATCCGTGTGATGTAATCATCCAACGTCACGGTAGGTGCTGCATTATCTTCATGCGTGGACGCAAAACGTAACAATTTAGCAATTGCTTGTTGATTGGTAGGATCATCTACTACACCTTCTTTAAGTACTCGACCAAATTGCTCCCAAAACTTGGCATATTTTTCAGCATCATTTTCTGCCATGCTTTTCAGTGCACTTAAAATCTTTTTGATTGTGCCTGAACGAATAGAATCAATTTGCTTGTTGTGCTGCAAAATTTCTCGAGAAATGTTGAGCGGTAAATCAGCAGAGTCAATCACACCACGTACAAAACGTAAGTATGGTGGCAATAATTGCTCACTGTCATCCATGATAAAAATACGCCGT
The DNA here is from genome assembly GCA_016745055.1 of Thiotrichaceae bacterium. Classification (GTDB taxonomy): domain Bacteria; phylum Pseudomonadota; class Gammaproteobacteria; order Beggiatoales; family Beggiatoaceae; genus JADGDF01. The sequence continues at coordinate 14,750 of JADGDF010000073.1, forward strand.
ACGTAAAGCTTCACGCCTTTACGATTATTACGATCCCATAAATCAAATGGGGCGCGAGCAGGAATAAACATTAAAGAAATATATTCCAGATTGCCTTCAACCTTGCTGTGTACATAGGTTAATGGGTCTTCAAAATCATGGGCAACATGTTTGTAAAATTCGTTGTATTCTTCTTCTGTAATATCGTTTTTGCTGCGAACCCAAAGCGCTGTACCAGTGTTGACAACTTCGTCTTCAACCGTCGTTTGTTCAGTTTCTTCGTCAGTCGTGATTTTAGGCATGACGATGGGCAAAGTAATATGATCAGAATATTTCTTTAAAACATTGCGAACATGATAATCTTGTAGAAATTCGTCTTCACCTTCTCGCAGATGCAGAATAATTTCGGTACCATGCTGATCTCTTTCGAGCGTTTCAATGGAAAATTGGCCATCGCCTTCAGATTCCCAATGCACACCATGCTCTTTACCTAAGCCTGCCCTGCGAGTTATTAAAGTGACTTTATCAGCGATGATAAAGCAAGAATAAAATCCTACCCCAAATTGGCCGATAAGTTGGCTATCTTTAGCTTGATCTCCCGTTAATGCTTTAAAAAATTCTTTAGTACCCGATTTGGCAATAGTACCAATGTTTTCAATGACCTCTTCGCGGGACATGCCAACGCCATTATCACGAATAGTCAGTGTACGGCTGTCTTTGTCAAGGCTAATCCAAATTTTTAAATCAGCGTCTCCTTCATATAAAGCATCGTCAGATAGCGCTTCAAACCGAAGTTTATCTGCTGCATCTGAAGCATTGGAAACGAGTTCACGTAAAAAAATTTCTTTATTGCTGTAAAGCGAGTGAATCATTAGATCAAGTAGTTGCTTAATCTCTGTTTGAAATCCAAGGGTTTCTTTATGTGCATCAACAGACATTCTGTCCTCCTATATTAGTGAATAGCCTAAATAATAAGGGTCGGCAGAAAAGTTTCAAGGAAAAGACAAAGATAAACTTTATTTTATGAGTAAAAAGTAGTAAATTTTTACCAAAATAATTAGGCTTAGTGGAAAAAATTTTCGATTTATTACGTTAGTTCAATTTACCTAGTACTCTGCCAAGATTATTTTATAGGGTGCATCTCATGCACCAGACGTTTTTCGGTGCGTAGGACCCACCCTACCGTATCCGTCAATTCTACTTTGACGAAGTACTAGGTCAACACAAGAATTTTATGCTGAAAATGAGATATATTAACTATGACAGATGATAACAATATTATTGTAACTAATGATAGTAACGAGGACACTCAAGAGCTATCAGAAACTCCTGGAAATCTGACTCCAAAACCAAAAAAATCATATATTACCGCTTATTTACTTTTTTTCACTTTGGGTTGGCTAGGGATTCATCGTTTTTATGTAGGGAAATGGACTACAGGCTTCATTTATTTGGCCATTTTAGCTTATTTTGGTGTGGGTGTTTTGTTGGCGATGCTTATTGATCTCTTTTTGCTTTTTTTTATTGTAAGAAAAGTTCGCCGTCAAACCATCGAAGACCCCTTATTTATTTTTTTCAGAATTTTATTTTCAGGTTTTGCAGGTCAAGGTGATCAACAAACCTTAGCGCCTTGGGCACAAAAGAAAGTTAACCCATTGCTTGGCTTTTTTGGATTATTTGACAGTTTGGTCCGTATTTTACTGTTTTTTGTTGGTCCTGTATTGGTGCTACTTTTTTCTTTCTATATTTCAGGGTCTTTAGAAATGACTATTTTAATGGTCTTTATTCTAGTACTCGCAGGTTACATTGGCCCAATGGAGCAAGTTTTAACAGGTATGCAAAGGGCATTTCAAAATTCGGTTTCTCTATCTCGCGTACCTTTTTTAGTCGATGTCATTGATACGGTTAGAGATTTTTACGAATATTATTACCAACATAAACCACGTTCTATTCTTTATTATTTGCTTTACCCTTTGATTATGCCTTTACTCATTTTTTTACCAAAATCAATGCGTGAAGAATTTAGTTTGTATCGCAATGTTTTACTTATCATTTTGCTGACTATTTTGTTTGAAGCGTTATTATCATTTTCTTCCAGCTATTCTACTTATTTGGAAATAACAGATATTTTACTTGTTATTTTTATGGTGACATTTTTTAGTATTATTTTTCTGGTTATTGCTTTGATGCCAACAATCACCACTTGTTTTAAGCTTCGATTTTCTGGCAAGCGTAAAAGTTTAGCTTTACTCACTACAATTGCTTTACTTTTATTAGGATTAACGTATGCAGAATTAAAAGATGTTGAGATATTACCTATTAGCGCTAATTTAACTTTGGAAAGTAAAATGAAGCGGGAAAATTTCAAAACAGATTTAACGACAGCTTCAGAAATGTTTTTAAGTTATTATCGACAACATTTGCCTAAATTAACCACTGAAACTGTTGATTTTAATTCGACCTTGACAGAATACTATCGTAAGCAGATTTTGGGCATGGTAACAGAAGAGGAGGCAGTCGCGTTTAAAATGGTTAGTTTTTTGGATAAAAGTAGTCAGCAACCTCACTGGTGGTTGGGCGTTTATTATTCTAATATGGAGTTTAGTCAGATTAATGAACCAGTATTACTATTTTTAATTAGTGACGAAGGTTATTTTCATAGCTCTTGGCAAACATTGCCTAAAGCAGTTCAGACAAACTTTAATATATTAAATAGTGATCGTATTAGTAGCAGTACTTATACTCCGAATCAAATTTCTTGGTCAGGCTTAATTGAAGAACATGTAGCACGATGGAATGGAAGTTAGTTTATGCATTAAGTTAGGCTCTAATCGCCAATCGTTCCAATTTTAATGAATATAGTTCATATCTGGGTTTCCTCTATCGACTTATTTTTTTTGTAAGTCATCACAATATGTACTAGCAAAGCTTGATAATTTTTAGACTAGCATTATCTACAATTTAGGTAAGTACTTACTTTATTGTTTAGTATAGAAAAGTGCATATTCTCAATATGCTATTAAGCTTAAAGCAATTTTACTAGGTCAGTAATGTAAACTATACTTAAAATTAAATTTAAATAATGCCAATGGGGTACCTCAATTATGAAAAATACCTTTTTTCTTACACTCTGTTTATTGCTGCTAAGTCCTATAGTAAGCGCTGCTGATCCACCACCTGAACCACCTAGTGAAGGTACGAGTACGGAACCACCACCTCCAGAAGGGGATACAGGCGATCCTAACCAACCTCCAGCACCAGAAGGAGATACAAGCGACCCTAATCAACCTTCTGCACCCGATGGAGAAGGTGAAACCGATCCTAATAGACCTCCCGCTAACGACGGAGAAAGTGAAACCGATCCTAATAGACCGCCTGCTAACGACGGAGAAGGTGAAACCGATCCTAATAGACCTCCCGCAAACGACGGAGAAAGTGAAACCGATCCTAATAGACCGCCTGCTAACGACGGAGAAGGTGAAACCGATCCTAATAGACCTCCCGCAAACGACGGAGAAAGTGAAACCGATCCTAATAGACCTCCTGCTAACGACGGAGAAGGTGAAACCGATCCTAATAGACCGCCTGCTAACGACGGAGAAGGTGAAACCGATCCTAATAGACCGCCTGCTAACGACGGAGAAGGTGAAACCGATCCTAATAGACCGCCCGCTAACGATGGAGAAGGTGAAACCGATCCCAATAGACCTCCCGCAAACGATGGAGAAGGTGAAATCGATCCTAATAGACCTCCCGCAAACGATGGAGAAGGTGAAACCGATCCCAATAGACCTCCCGCAAACGATGGAGAAGGTGAAATCGATCCTAATAGACCGCCTGCTAACGATGGAGAAGGTGAAACCGATCCTAATAGACCTCCCGCTAACGATGGAGAAGGTGAAACCGATCCTAATAGACCTCCCGCAAACGATGGAGAAGGTGAAACAGATCCTAATAAACCACCTCCATCTCCGCCTAAAAATACAACACCTTTGTCTGTGAATTTCAACCAAATGACAGAAGATGATATGACTAATCTCACACCTGAAGAGGTTGGACGAATTAAAGAACAAAATTTTGTTTTATTATCGGAAGAACAATTTGACATGTTTGCACCTGAAGACCTTGCAGCACTGAGAGGGGAACAATTTGAAAAAATTCCACCTGCTAGTTTACAAAAGATGGATGCAGAAGAATTTGGTGTATTGAGTGACGATGCTATTAGTGGATTTAATCAGAAACAGATGCAACGAATTCCACCAGAAGCCATGAAAAAGATGGATAAGCAAAAATTTGGAGCATTGTCTGATGAAGCTGTTGAGGGATTTGATCCTGCAAAAATTCAACAAATGCCGGATGAAGCTTGGGAGGGTGTAAATGTAACTAAATTTGATGCAATTGCAAAAAATAAGGAAAATTTGCAAGCTTTGGATGCGCCACAATTAGAGCATATTCCACCTAATGCCTTTGGAGGCATCAGCGGGGAAGAAATTCCTTATATGAAAACAGAATTTCAGCAAGTGACCGATAATAAAAAGGCACAAGTCATGGTTAATTTAGACTTCAATAAAGTTAAACCTGAAGATGCGGCTGATTTATTGGATGCTAACTGGGAAATAGATTTGAATACAGGTGAACTAAAACCACCACCAGGCACTAAAGTCTCATTACCACCTAAAGAACCACCACCAGAAATAAAAGACAGAGAAGATGTAAAAATTCCTGAAATGCCAGATTTTAGTAAAGATTTTGCATTAGGAGGTAATACTGAATCAGGCACTATTTTGGACGATATGAATCAAGGTTTGGCAAGTACTGACTTGGAAGAGTTTACCTTTTCGCAAAATGATGATGATGGTTTTTTACAAGCACAAGGTGTTGGTGAGTATGAAGATCAAGACTTTTCATTTATTCCTGATACAGATCGTATGACACAAGTAGATGATACGGCAAATGTTGGTTTGGCCGTTGAATCTTGCACAGGTTTGTTTGTTGTCACAACGTCAGACAATCAACGTTTTCCTTTAATTCCTGCACCTAAGGGGGCTAAGCCGTTACTCGCAGCCATGGGAGAAAACAGTAGTTTTGATCTCAATGATGATGGGGATACATTGTTGATTTACCAGGAAAATCAAACCCGTGATGACTCGCAAGTCAATGTTGTTGTGACATTTGATCCTTATGTAAATTCATCAGGAAGTGATTATTGTGATAGTACTTTATTTAGTTGTACTCGTAGAAGAGCAACACCAGGTGTACATATTAGCCAGAATACACGTACTTATGAAGACTCTTATGTCATCTATGAAGATGGCACTGCACAAAAAATCTATCCAACTGTTCTGTATCCTCAAATATTTATTGAGCAGTTATTAGCAACATTTGAGGATATTCAAGATGCTTGCTATAAAGCAGATGGTAGTTTTTATGTGATGTATGATAATCGTGAATTTTCAGCACTTCCGATATTTGAGCTGGAAGTTGACGATGTTGAGGGTGAAGATGTACCGCCTAGTTTAGAAATGGATAATGAAGAACAGTTGCTAAACTATAAAGTTCAACATGAATCGCAAGTCTTTACGAGTAAGGTGATGCTTATTGAAGAGGAATAACGAAGTAGAGTCATGTGCAAGCAGGTGAATCTTCTTCAATTTTTCTTTGATTAAAGAAGCTACCCATGACACGATTTCGTGACACAAAGCGAGGATGAAATTCTCTAGGTTGTTTCGGGAATGAGTAAAGCGATTTCCCAAAACTCAATTCCCTCAAATATCTTTCATAACTTCGCTTCAAAAACTGCATATCTGGATGTTGTTCAAAGGCAGACCTGGCAGGTTTTTAAAACCTGCCAGGTCTAATCTTGCCCCTTTATCAATCCATTACACCTTATTCAACCCCTCCAAACACCTCTCATAACCCCGTTTCGTACCCTGCGTATGTGGATGTTGTTCTCCAAATACCTTAGTATAAATAGACAAAGCCTCTTCATACAAAGGCAACGCTTTTTCATAGTCGCCTTGTTCTTTATATAAAGCAGCAAGATTGTTGAGGCTAGTGGCATAATCAGGATGTTGCTTACCCAACACTTTTTCTCTAATTTTCAAAGCCTCTTCAACCAAAGGCAAGGCTTTTTCATAGTCGCCTTGTTTTAGATATAAATTAGCAAGATTGTTGAGGCTAGTGGCATAATCAGGATGTTGCTTACCCAACACTTGTTCTTTAATTTTCAAAGCCTCTTCAACCAAAGGCAAGGCTTTTTCATAGTCGCCTTGATCGTAATATAAACTAGCAAGATTGTTGAGGCTAGTGGCATAATCAGGATGTTGCTTACCCAACACTTGTTCTATAATTTTCAAAGCCTCTTCATACAAAGGCAACGCTTTTTCATAGTTGCCTTGATAACTATATAATAGAGTTGTATCCCGTTAAAAATCAATCAATTAGCTAGATAAAAGTTCCATAGTCCGGCACATACTCCAATTATTTCATCATATAAATCAAT
>JADGDF010000246.1 GCA_016745055.1 Thiotrichaceae bacterium
CTTTAACTCCAACCCAGGTTTTCAACCTTTTGGGTTTGCTGGTGGTTTATATGATGTGGATACCAAGCTGGTCAGATTTGGAGCGAGGGATTATGATGCGCAAATAGGCAGATGGACAGCTAAAGACCCGATTTTGTTTGCGGGAGGGGATTCTAATCTTTATGGGTATGTGTTGAATGATCCGGTTAATTTTATTGACCCGTTAGGGTGGATTAGCTTAAAGATATCTGGTGCTGAAGGGGAAAATTCTATTCACGCAAACCCGGGTCCTGATATAGTTCCTTCTGGTGCAAGAGCAGAACACGGACCTCCTCATGTTCACTTGGGAAGTAATGACGGGCCTCGTGTTAGAACAGATACTTTTGAACCTTATTCTGATAAAGATGCTCGTCGTATGACAAGAAAACAAAAGAAATTTATAAAAAATTTAGGGGAATATCTTAAAACTATGATTAGAGAACGTCAACAAAATGTGTATAAATATGGAAAAGCTATGGCTGCATTATTAGCTACTCCAAACATTGCTCTAGATTCGGTAACAGCAACGTGCAAGCAAGACCCGTTTTTCTGTATTGAAAATATGCCTTGGGTATTTGACGGTTTTAAAAATTGTCCTTAATACTAATATGTGCAAAATTCAATTTGTTAATAAACTTAATTTTCCCGATGAGTGGTTGAAATGGGGGATGTACCCAGATGATTTATTTCGTATTCAGCTTCAAGATTATGAGCCTGGAACAGAAAGTTCTTCTGAACATTATCGTTATGGTGCATTTCAATGGTGGTTACACCAACCATTAACAACGGAAATAATAAATCAGTATATAGATTTAACGTATTTGGATCCAGATGAGGGAATGGGAGAGGCAGCAAGAAATGATTTAGCCCGTAGGTTGGGTTGAACAACTCATAACTCGTGGGTCAAGCCAGCCAGGTAGGTCGGGTTAGGCTTTTTGCAACGCAAAAATCGTAACCCGACAAAATAAGACTTATCTGCTCCAAGTAAGTCATTAGTACCATCCTGTGATGTTAGGCCATCTATTTCTTCTCCTGTATCCCCAAATCTTATAGAAACACTACTATCATACATCCCCGAATTTTCTCTAACGATATTGACAGCCCGCGTAGGATGCGCTGAGCGTTTTTTGCGAAGCGCATCAGCCGGGTAGGGTGCGCACCGTCTTTTTGGTGCGCACGAAAAACGACAATGCACCTCATGCCGATAATGGTTTATTAACCCAAACCCAATTGGGTGATGTCACCAGTCAGCGAACTTATAATGCTTTTGCTGAAATGGTTCAGCCCGCGTAGGATGCGCAGAGCGTTTTTTGCGAAGCGCATCAATCGCGTTAAGGAACCCTCTACTGCGCTCAACAGATTGACTATGTGATTGATGCACGTAATCGTCGTATTGGTAAAAAAATCAATGGTCAATTGGTTCAAGGCTTCTTATATCTGGGTAATTTAAACCCAATTGCAGAATTAGATGGTCAGGGTAATGTCGTATCACGGTTTGTCTACGGCTCTAAAAGTAATGTCCCTGATTATCTATTGAAAAATGGCAATACTTACCGTATTATCAGCGATCATTTGGGCAGTCCCCGTTTAATCATTGATATTGATACAGGTGTCGTGGTTCAGAAAATGGATTATGATACCTTTGGCAATGTCCTCTTTGACTCCAACCCAGGCTTCCAACCCTTTGGTTTTGCTGGTGGATTATATGATGTCGATACCAAGCTGGTAAGATTTGGTGCTCGGGATTATGATGCACAGGTGGGTAGATGGACAGCTAAAGACCCCATTTTGTTTGCGGGAGGGGATAGTAATCTTTATGGGTATGTGCTAAATGATCCTGTGAATTGGGTTGACGTAAATGGGTTGCTTCCTCACAGTACATTAGGAGGAGATGATTCAGGATTTGAAAATCCTGAAGAAACAATCAAAGAGCTAGAAAAAGAACTTGAAGAAAACCCAGGCCTTTCTCAAAGAGAAAAAGAAAAAATACGTAAAAGAATAAGGGAACTACGAAGAAGACGCTCTAACAATGCACAACATCACCGTGCTAATATTTGCACTGACAACCCAGTTTTATGTGGGGTAGCAGGCGCTGGAATTGTAACATTAATGTGCTTAACACCCATACCTGAAGAAGTGTTAATTTTTCCTGCCCTAACTCCACTCTTTATGTCTGAGTAGGAAATGTAAATGTATTGTGTCCAGTATGATCCTTGCAACCGATTAAAAAGTCAAGTTGCATATATTTTGCCTTATAAAGAATTTCACAATTTGAATAAACAAGCTTATCATGCTCAACAACGTAACCATTTAGAAATTTGTGGTATCTTGGTAGTTGGTTCTAACCGGAAAGTTACCCTACAATTTCTAAAAAACCACAGTAGACAGCCTTACAGTTACAAGCTAAAGCTTAGGGATATTATGGCAGTTCAACATTATGCTGCCTTTTATGACCAATATATTTTAGGAACTTTTCACTCACATCCCATAGGAAAAGCTATACCAGGAACTGGAGATTTAAAAAATGGTTTTTTTAATAATGTTGAAATGATTTATGATGTATGTGCAAATGAAGCAAGGTTATGGTGTGTAAAAAAACGTCTAGGGAGAGTTGTTACAAAAGAGTTACCATTAATTATTTCCTCATTACCACGCTCGTCGTGAGGATAATGATTTATTAACCCAAACCCAACTGGGTGATGTCATCAGCACGTAGGTTGGACTAACGAAGGAAGCCCGCGTAGGATGCGCTGAGCGTTTTTTGCGAAGCGCATCTGTCGCGTTAAGGAACCCTCTACTGCGCTTAACAGATTGACTATGTGATTGATGCACGCAATCGTCGTATCGGTAAAAAAATAAATGGCCAACTGGTTCAAGGCTTCTTATATCTGGGTAATTTAAACCCAGTGGCAGAACTGGATGGTCAGGGCAATGTCGTATCGCAGTTTGTCTACGGCTCTAAAGCCAATGTCCCTAATTATGTATTGAAAAACGGCCATACTTACCGTATTATCAGCGATCATTTGGGCAGTCCCCGTTTAGTTGTAGATATTGATACAGGTGTCGTGGTTCAGCAAATGGATTATGATACTTTTGGCAATGTCCTCTTTGACTCCAACCCAGGCTTTCAACCTTTTGGTTTTGCCGGTGGGATTTATGATATTGATACCAAGCTGGTCAGATTTGGGGCAAGGGATTATGATGCGCTAATAGGGAGATGGACAGCTAAAGATCCCATTTTATTTGCGGGAGGAGACAGTAATCTTTATGGGTATGTAGCCAATGATCCTGTGAATTTGATGGACAAAACAGGGCTATTATGGGAACCATCACAAGCAACCGTAAATGCTATAGCAGGATTTGGTGATGGTGTATTTTCTGTAATTACTTTGGGTTTTGGAGATTTGCATGATATACGTACTTTCCTCGGAATAGATGGAGGAGTTGACAAATGTTCAAATGCTTACGCTGGCGGAACATATGTTGGTTATGGTTGGGGAACTGTAGTTGGTATTGGGATTACAGGTAAAGTATTGCAAGTTAACGTGAACATTTTATCTAAAGGTAATGTCTTCAAGATAATCAGTAAAACATTAAAAGTAGGATTTAGAGTTGATCAAGCCCATCATGGGAAACCATGGGGCCATTCACACACATGGAAATGGTGACCATAATGGCAGAAAAATTTGTATATCCTGATTTTTCAACGGGTGATATTGAGCTTTGCTTCAAGAATAATGAAGTTTGTATTTATGCAACGGATAAAGGGCTAGAAAAGCTAATATCATTTTGCGACTTGTTAAGGAAAAAGAAAGAAATAGAACATCTTCATTTGGAAGATTATGCCGTTTTGACAGAAACATCATTGACTGGTGTAATTGTGAGGCTTTAGCCAGGTAGGTCGGGTTAGGCTTTTTGCAACGCAAAAATCGTAACCCGACATTTGGGGTGCTATTGCATTTCATCGGGTTACGCTGTCGCTAACCCGACTAATTACAAAGTCGAACCTCAAGGTAATGGCGATGTAGTGCGCACTAACACAGCGCCTGATGGCACTATCACGCAAACTCACAAGAAAGCCAATGGCGAAACTATTGTAACCACACCCAATGGCACTGAGATCATCACTAAAAAAGGTCCTGATCCCCGTTTTGGTATGCAAGCGCCGATTACGGCGAAACTCAGTATTACCACCCCCAGTGGCTTAA
>JADGDF010000074.1 GCA_016745055.1 Thiotrichaceae bacterium
CATTGGTGCTATCTGGAATTTTATCCAGTATTATAATCATTATATATCAACAATATAATTTAATTTATATCACTACTTCCAAGGGACTACCTGTTTTTTAACTCCTTGTCTGAAGTTTTTTGACAGGTGCCTCCCACTTTTTGCTCCTTTTTGGACATTCTGTCTGCATGTCTAGCTAACGATTGCAAATTATCAGCAAGCCTATCAAAATGTGACTGTAACTCTTGAAATGATTGTAACCTAGCATTTACCTGAAATATAAAGTCACTTTCAGCAAGCTCTCCTTGCTTAAATTGACTGTAGTAATAGTTATAACTAAAAAAGCTACTAATCACGGAAGTCAGTAAAAATATAGCTAGCCACATAGTTTTGATACCCAAACCATTTACGCTTACAAGTAAAAAGGCTGAGTGTATAATTAACAACTGAAGAGCAAATACTATAAATACAACAACAATAACAGGAGTAATAGTTTCAAAATTTAATGATAAAAAATCTAATAATAGGCTGGGTGCCTCTCCCAAAAAAGCTTTAAAAATACCATAAAAATTTGTATAAAAAGATATTAATGAAAGAACAAAAAGAGTAATCATTAACACATTGTTTTGCTGTTTATAGAATACAACAGCTACATTATTAGTTTTTGAAGAGGTTACTTCAGATTTTAACGTAACTTGTGTTGGAGCAATGCTTTCAGATGTGCTTTTTTTGGTGGCTGCAGTTTGAGAAATTTTTACCTCTTCTGCTGCTTGTTGAGGGTTTGCAGTTTCTTTAGGTCGTTGTCCATTTAACTCCTCCTTTGTAGGTTTTGGTTTGTCCTCCTTGCTTGAGGAACGCTTGCTTTTCAGCCATGTTACTCTCCATAAAATTTAAATAATTAAAATTATTTTTATTTTTTAATCGAAATTTTAATGATAACATTATTTGAGCTGAAACTATAATAGCAATATATACGGGAAATAAATAGTGGTAATATCTCGCAATGATAAAACTATTAAAAAATAGCCCAGATTACCATGACTAAAGGAAAAAACAACGTTTTCAATCAACCAACACGATAACAGCTACACCCAACTATTTTCCAATCCCCGAATGGTCAAAGACTTAATACAAGGATTTGTGCATGAAAGTTGGGTCAATGAATTGGATTTTGATACCTTAGAACCCGTTGCAACTAAACGTGTCAGTGAAGATTGGTGGAAAAGGGAAAACGATGTTGTTTGGCGGTTGCGTTGGAAAAATAAGTGGCTGTATCTTTACCTACTTCTAGAGTTTCAATCCACTATTGATGATTTCATGGCCGTTCGATGCATGGTTTACGTGGGCTTACTTTACCAAGAAATCATCAAAAAAGAAAAACTAACCAGGAAACATAAACTCCCTCCTGTTTTACCGATAGTCTTATATAACGGCTCTAAACCGTGGAATGCTTCGGTAGAGGTATATGATTTAATCGAAATAGTCCCTGCAGAATTGGCAAAATACCTGCCTCATTTTCAATGCTTATTGATAGATGAAGGGCAATATTCAGACACAGAACTGTTACCTTTGCATCATGTAAAAAATATAGTCTCAGTCCTCTTTCGTTTAGAAAACATCAAGTCAGAAAAAGACCACTTGTCTGCCATAGAAACGATTAGAGAAGAACTCAAATTATTGATAGAATGGTTACATACACCACAAGATAATATCATTTTAGAAGACATTCAACGCTGGATACTGAGGGTACTGATCCCTAAAAATGTACCCCAAGCTAACATACCAGAAATGACAGACATACAGGAGATGAATACCATGCTCGCAGAAACCGCTCAACAATGGTACCAAGATGCTGAAATGAAAGGGCGTCAGGAAGGTCGCCAAGAAGGTATTGCTATTGGTGAAGTAAAAGGTGAAGCAAGAGGTAAAACCCAAGGAGAATTAGCTGGATTAACCCATTCGTTGGTAACAATACTAAAAGCCAAGTTTGGTGAGTTGCCTGAAAATGCTTATTCTCAAATTAACCCCTTGGAAAAAGCTCAATTAGAACGTTGCCTTGAGAGAGTTTTGAGTGCAGAAACATTAGAAGATGTATTTTAAGTATAAATTCTAAAATTGCGTGGTAATCGACAGCTTTGATGTATAGTTTCATGAATTGAAACAACTGTCATTTCCTGATGCCCAAGTATTGGAAATGCAGGTATTATCTGAAGAGCAAACATTATTTATTCACATCAAGCACAGAAAAATCGCTATATCATTGGAAACCCATTGTTCTTCCGTAGTCTAACTCAATTTCCTGGCAGTTGTATACTTTCGAGATGAGAGTCACAAGCGCTAACACTATGCCCAGCTTGCATGTTGTAGTATACTTATCACGCTTAAGTAGTACTCCACAGACAATTACAGCGGCATGTCTAAAAGGTAAGGACAAAATCACACAAAGGAGATTATAAATGCCTAAATACGGTCCTCTTCCCCTAGTGCCTTTACATGAAAGTACAAAATTTTATCCAGTAGAAATGACGGATAATCCAGATGAAAATAGTCCAGCAATTAAAGTAATGACGGACTTTAAAAATATTTCGCCTGTCACTACAGAAGAAGAAATAAAAATTGATGATGCGCTCAATAAAATGAAAGTATATGGGGTTCGTTTGTTGTTAGTCGTTGACGTAGATAAAACAGTGATTGGTATCATCTCAGCCAAAAGTATTCAAGGCGAGAAGCCAATTCAAATAAGTCAGGAAGCCCGCATTTCTCGTGCAGATATTAGAGTTGATATGATTATGACAGCCTTAAGTGAGATCAAAGTGTTGAACATGGCAAATGTACGTAATGCCAAAGTGGGCCATATTATTGAAACTTTGCGCCAATTAGGCCGTCAACACGTGCTTGTGGTTGATGTGGATGATGCAAGTGGCCAGCAAACGATACGCAGTTTATTCTCTACCTCTCAAATCAGCAAACAATTGGGGAAAGATATTCGAGAGGATATGATATAACCTACGGCATATCCAAAGGTTCAGGAATCACTTTTGTGGGAAGGCAAACTGTAAAGATTGAGCCTTTACCTAAAGCACTTTCTACTGTAATTCCCCCCCCCATTAAACGGCAGTGGTGTTGGCTAATCGCCAGCCCCAAGCCCGTGCCACCATAGGCGCGGGTCGTTGAGCTGTCGACCTGACTGAATGCCTTGAAGATAGTTTCAATTTGGCTGGCATCAATGCCAATGCCCGTATCTGTAATCTGAAAATAAAGCCATTCAACGTCCTGATTTTTTCCAAATACAGTAAAATTTACCTGTCCATGGCGGGTAAATTTAATTGCATTACTTAATACATTGAGCAATATTTGTTTAACCTTTGTTTGATCAGCATACATACTGCCCAAATTATCCTCTAATTTAATAGAAAGTATATTTTCTCTGCTTTTAGCCAGTGGTTGAACGGTACTTACAATTTCTTCAATAAATTCAGACAAGGAAAATGTCGTTAACTTGAGTTCAACACGATTGGTTTCAATCTGCGCAATATCTAATAAGTCGCTAATAATACCCAGCAATTTTTCACCTGCAACTTTGATGCTATTAATTTGAGGCAAGATTACTTCACAGTTTAATTCCATAGCTTCTTCATGGATAGAGTCACTGTAACCTAAAATTGCATTTAACGGGGTGCGCAATTCATGACTCATATTAGCCAAAAAAGTACTTTTGGCTTTGTTAGCTGATTCCGCCATGACACGGGATTGTTCCGCTACACTTAACATGTTGAGTGATTGTCGGTTAGCCTCTTTTAAGTCAATGTATAACTTTAAATTTTCTAAGGCAAATGCACATTGGTTCGCCATTAAATGCACCAAATCTTGCCCAATTTTGCCAATTTCTTTGGCCTCTTCCAAGTAAATAAAACCACGACTGTGTTGACTGCTTTTGAAAGGAATAAGCAATGCGTGATTGGGTAATTCAGATACCTTGGTTTTATCTTGTAAATAGTCAAAACAATGTTGTTGAATAATATGTATTTCTTGACCACTTTCTTGTAATTTAAAACGTCCGGTACACGCTTGGGTGATAATTTGGTCCTGATCAATTGTCAACAATAAAGCATGTTGTACTTCAGAAATTAAATGTTCATTACATAAACTAATAATTTGCGATAGAACACTTTCAAAAAAATCTTTAATTTTTTGTGGCTGGTATAAAGCAGGTGTCGTGTCTAAAATTTTTTGCAAACCCCGCCGATTTGCATCAATTAATTTTAAATCTAAATAAGATTTTAAAGCTGAACGGGTTGTGGTATATAGACGTTGGGCGGTCAGTTCTGTTTTATCTTTATAATCATCAATATCATAATTATCAATGACATGTTTTTCAGGGGCCACGCCAGGTTGGCCAGTACGAATAATCAAACGCATGAAAGAATTGCGTAATTCATTGCGAATGTATTCAACTAGTCGCAAACCTGCATCATCTGTTTCCATCACCACGTCAATCAGGGCAACAGCAATGTCAGGCTGTTGATCAAGTACGTCTTTAGCTTCTTGTGCTGACATACATTCAATAAACTCAAGTGCCCTGCCTGCAAATTCAAAATTTTTTAAATTCAAGCGAGCAATTGTATGCACATCTGGCTCATCATCAACAATTAAAACTTTCCATGGCGTTGGTTTCACCTTGATGACCTCGTTATTTTTATGTCCCTCTTTAGGGCGAATCAGTTTTTTCATTTAAGTTATTATTGCAACTATTATTTGAAAATAAAGCCTATCATGTTCAGTTAAACTTACCCAATTTCATTTTATAACCAATAATCTATCTTTTAACGCATAACGCAATATATTTGCCTTTAGCCAAGAGCATAATGACATTATTTATGTTATGTAAAATAATAATTTATTTATAATAAATATTATTCATACGCAATTTTCCAAGTCGCGACTGCTTGTTTTGACAACCAGGCTTGGTAATCATTTAAATTAGGCAAATTCCATTGTTCATACGAAGCTATTTTTTGTGCGAGCGGATAATGTGTTTTTAAATAAATTTGTTTTTTATCTTCAAAATTGACCCTTTTTAGCTCATCTTTTTCAAGCAATACCACATTACCTAATCGATCTTGAATACCATTTACCCCTTCGCCAAAATATATATCCCATTTTTCGTAAGGATTATAAGGACAAATATGTTCTAATGTTGTCTTAGTATAATCTGTTTTATATCCCAAATATGTTTCTATGCCTGCTAATAAAAACCTGATTTTTTTTGCAGAACGTTTACTGGGCATTTTATGAAATTCAAATGCATTAAAAAAAGCCTCGTCAGTCGGATAAAGCTTTTTGAAAATAGGACTATTTTTCACATGGCTTGCGCGAGTATATTCTTTTAAATGAATTTTAATGGCTAACTGATTATAAGCATTTTCTTGTTCGCTGGGTGAAAAATGGCAAATAACATTATATCTAATAGCTAATATATACATATATCTAGTTAAAATGATGAATTCTTCAGCAGAAAATTCATAAAAAGCAACCATCAAAATAGTAAAAGGTTGTTTTATATTAAATAAATCAAACCCTTCTAAGTACTTTCTCACTTCGCGATAAGCAATGTCTTGTTCAGCCCACCATTCGTCATAAGGACTCAAAAGTGATGCATAAAGTGGTGCATATTGGGCTAAAGAGCGTAAGTAGATGTAGGCTTTTTCTGGTGTATTGATCAATTTTCTAATAGATGAAAAAAGGTCTTTCTTAGTTACCAGCGTTGCTTGAAAATTATGATGATAGCGAATGAAATCAGTAAAATTACTTTCTCCTAGCTGGGAAACAATATCTGACCAACTTTCATCCAAATCATTTAAATCTTGATCTGAGACATAATCATGTCTAGCCACAACTGAAAATATGTAATTTTTTAGTAGATCAGGTGTAGATAATTGCACACCTCTTGCATTTAAAGTTTCAAATACTTTATAAGCATTAAACTCATCTTGCACAACTATTCTTGTAAACAACATGCCAGAAGAAATTGTTTCAATAAATTCAGCAATTTCTTGACCGGTATTGCCCATTTTTTTTGCCTTAAAAAATTTGAAGCATTTGTTCAATAATTTGTTGGTATTTGTTTGCCCTCTGCGGTTTGGCGGTTCTAAAGCAGAACAAATCACCTTAAAATTAGCGCTATTATTTCTATTTAATGATAATTTACTGTCAACTTGTAGAGAAATAGGATTTTTAGCGCCAATATAGCGTTCTGTTAAAACACGCAGACGTTCTTTATTTTCTTCAATTTCTATGCCATCTTCTGCAAGCAACTGGATACTCTTCATCGCTGCTAACATGACTAAAGTAAGTGTTATCAACCTTTGTTGCCCATCAATAACTTCAAAATCGTGTTGGCTTTTACGTTGTAAAACAATATATCCCATGTAATGGTATTGTTCTTCTTTAATGGTTTCAGCATCAGCCCACAAATCTTCCCATTGTTCTTGATTCCAAGCATAATCTCGTTGAAATCTTGGTACTTGATATTTCACACCATTACTTACCAGCTCCTGAAAAGTTTGATTTGTAGGCTCCATTAACATAAATGACATGATAATTCCTTTGAACACCTTAATTTTTAAGCTTCTACGTCTGTTTAAATTTTATTATGTTATAGGCTGAACGATATTTGTCACTCCGTTCATAACTAGAAAGTTTTTCTACTATACAAACTCTCCTTTTTCACACAAATCTAACAAAACATCAACAATTTTTGGATCAAAATGACTACCAGCGCTGCGTTTAATTTCAGCTAGCGCTTGTTCCAAAGGCCAAGCTTCTTTATAACAACGTTCATGGGTTAATGCATCAAATACATCAACCACTGCGACAATTCTTGCCGACAGAGGAATTTCTTCCTCCTTTAAACCTTGAGGGTAGCCCCGCCCATCCCATTTTTCATGATGACCATAGGCAATTTCGCAAGCTGTTTTAAACCATTTATTTTTACCCAAAATTTCAGCGCCTAAACGAGGATGTGTTTTTATAACGTCAAACTCATCATTAGTCAGTTTACCTGGCTTTTGTAAAACGGCATCAGGAATACCAATTTTGCCAATGTCGTGTAACATACTAGACTGACCATATAGTTGAGCATACTCTTCTGGTAATCCAAGTGCTCTGGCAATTAAGGTTGTGTAATGGGCTAAACGATTAATATGATCGCCTGTATCTTTGTCTTTATACTCTGCTGCCACAGCTAACATATATAAAGCCTGATGGTTGGCTTCTCTTAAATCTAAATAAAGTTGTAAATTTCTTAAAGCTGAAGCACATTGATTAGCCATAATCTGGATGAGGTGCTGATCAGCGGTACCTAAATGATCTGCATTTTCCAAACAAACAAAGCCTAGAAGTTCATCTCGTATTTGCAAAGGAACAGGCAACATATTATTGGGAAACATGTCTGTTTCTCGGCCATCTAACATTTTATCCAAACAAGCAGCCGCAGTTTTTTGGGTTTCAGGATCATCATCCAAGTGCGCAAAACGTCCTGTGCCCGCTTGAATGGGAACATTTTCATTATCCGGTGTAATCACTAAGCCATTTTGGATAGTTGAAATTAGGCTATTTTCGCCTAAATTACATAAACCAATGAGCTGAGTGAGTACCCCATCAAAGAAATTGCCTAAAGATTGTGGTTGGTAAAAACCCGATGCTGCATCCAGGATTTTTTCCAGCCCTTTACGATTATTATTAATTGTCGTTAAATCGCGGTAAGATTTTAATGCTGAACGAATCGTGGTATATAATTTTTGAGCGGTGAGTTCGGTTTTATCTTTATAATCATCAATATCATATTGATCAACAACCAACCTTTCTGGCGCAGCCCCAGGTTGCCCCGTACGAATAATTAATCGCATCATTGAATTTTGGAGCTCTTCACGAATATATTCGACTAAGCGCAAACCTGCATCATCGGTTTCCATCACCACATCGACAAAAGCCACTGCAATATCTTTTTCTGTTTCAAGAATTTGTTTTGCTTCTCGTCCTGACATAGCTTGTAAAAACTCAATTTGTTTACCTGCAAATTCAAAATTTTTAAGATTTAAGCGCGTAATAGCATGAATGTCAGGCTCATCATCAATAATTAATACTTTCCAAGGAGGCAGTTTTACCTTATTTTTTTGTGTGTCTTCTGTTTTATTTTCACTATCGCTTGTTTTATTTTTGCGAATGAGTTTCATATTTTCGCCTTTTATACTTAAATATTTATTGATGCTTTGCAAAACACGGCTTCAGTAAATATTTTGGTAGTCATGTATGAGTAGTGACAAACCTGACAGGTTTCTGTGAGAGAAAATTATTTTCTATATAGAGCGATCAATACCCTAATGATATTCAGTTTCATGCGTTGGTGCAGACACTTGCACGGGATACTCTACTTTAAAAATCACCCCTTTTCCTTGTACGCTTTTGCAAGTAATCATACCATGCAACTGTGTTGTCACTAAATTATAACAGATATACATGCCTAAACCTGTTCCACCATGGCCACGGCGAGTAGTGAAAAAGGGTTCAAATACTTTTTGAGCCACTTCTTCAGTCATACCCTTTCCTGTATCTATATAGGTGAGATGTAGCCTTTCATCGACTAATTCAACCTTAATGCGAATTTCACCTGATAATTCTCCATTGTTAAATCCATGGAATAAACTATTCATCATTAAATTTGTTAAAATCTGATCTAACATACCCGGTAGACCATACAAAGAAAGCGCTTTTTTACACTCAATTTGGATTATTATTTCACTGTGTTTGAATTTATTGTGTAAACTATTATTCACATCTTCAATGGTTTCTAACACATTAAATAGTCGATAAGTTTCTGTACTCTGATCAATCGCTGTACGTTTAAAACTACTGACCAAACGCACTGCGCGGCGTAAGTTAGACAAAGTTAAATCCGCTGCCTGACCTACGCTATCCAATGCAGATACCAACTCCTCTTCATCCACTTCTTCTTGTTCTAACATACGAGAAACTTGAATTGATGCTTCTTGCAAAGAAGAGGCTGCTCCAACTGCTACGCCAATGGGCGTATTAATTTCATGGGCAAAACCTGCTACTAATCGCCCTAAAGAAGCCATTTTTTCACTTTGTAATAATTCATTACGGGTTTGCACCAATTCTTCTACTTTTGCGTTTAAAGCTGCTGTTCTTTCAATCACTCTTTGTTCTAATTCAGCGTTGAGCTTTTTAATTTCGTCATTTTTGGTTTCTAATTTAGCAAAAGATTCTTTCAATTGTTTAACCATACTATTAAAGGAGTCTGCCAAAACACCTAATTCATCAGCACGTTGCACGGGTAGAGGATTATTCCATTCACCATAGGCCAGTTTCCTAGCCGCTTGAGTCAAGGTTAAAATTGGTTTAATTATCCAACGAGAAGTCGCAACACCGATAAAAATGGCAAAGGTCAAAGCGGCTAAAAATAATAAAAATGTATTACGATTATTTTCATGAATACGTTTCATAAAATCAGCTTCTGGTACAACGACGACGATTAGCCAATCCAAACCGCGTTTATCTTGTAAGGGGGTCACATTTAAATATTGGCGTTGATTGTTTAGATTAAAAGTAAACAACTGATTAGTTGAAATTTGGGAAAGATCACCAAAGCGTTCAATTAGATGTTCTGTCGTAGCACGAATGAGAGGAACTTTACTTTCGGAAGCTTTTAAACGAATTGCCTGTCCACCTTCTTTGCCGACCATAAACGGTTTTTCCTCTGTTGAAGAAGCCACCATCAGTCCTGAACGTTCTATTATAAAAGTTTTTCCCGTGAGACCTATTTTGAGTCCCTGCAAAAATTGGTTAACCTGTGATACAACTAGTTGTGTCGCCATGACACCTTTTAGCTGCCCAGAACGATCATAAACAGGTAAACTTGCCGCAATGCCTAAATCTTGCCTGGCATAAATAGAAAAAATTTTGCTCCAAATAGCTTTACTTTCTTGTTTTGCTTTTTTATACCAAGGACGAGTACGCGTATCAAAATAGGGTGCCACTCTCAATAATTTTGCACGATTTCCTTGAGTATCAACATTGTAAATTGAAAAATCATTGGCAATAAAATCCTCAGTTTCCTCAATGGTAAAAGTATTATCTTGCTTACGTCGACCCACCACAATGCCGCCTTGTTCATTACCATAGTAGATCGTACTCACCGATTCAAAAGCGTGTAACTGTTGATAAAAATATTGGCCTAATAATTTTTCATCTTGTAAATCCAAAATACCTAAATGCGCAGCATTAACGTGACTCTGATTAATCGTATGAGGAATTTCAAGATAGCTTCTAAGGTGGCCTTGAATACGCCCCGAAACTTCATGCTGAAGTTGGGCGGCTAAATCATCAACAGCCTTTTGCGCCCCCATAAAAGAGAGATAGCCTGTTAATCCCACTGTAGCAAAAATTTGCACCACAAATAGGAGAATCAGTAATGTTCTTAATGACAGGTTGCCAAATAATTTAACGATAAGATCGCGTTTTAGGGTGGCCATAAGTGTTTAATAATAAATAAGGAAAAGTAGATAGACAACCATGTCTAAAGTTTGGTAGCAATGTTGTAGCTTAACAAAAAACAATGAATGACAAAACAAATATATTTTGTGATTGATTAGTTTTTCTTTCTGTCAACTAATTAACATTAGTGAGTTATTTTTTAAATGACAAAAACAAGTACGTTAATTGATATTTTATTTTTGTATGTGATTTTGATAATGCCTTCCATCCATATTCTTGCAAATATTGTACAAGATTTTATTTTAATGCAAAAAAATTCTTTTATGGGCATCCATTATACGTAAGTAAAAATAATTAAAAATCCTACTAAAGTTAGTTGCTAAAATCATTAATTAATTTTTTATTAATATAGCATTTAATTTTTTTATAAAAAACACAATAAAATTTGCAAAACTTTATAAGCATCTCATACTGATTAGGTTTTATCTCTAAAATATATCTTTAATCACGCATAAAATTTAAGCTTTATATTTTATACACTTACAAAAAAATGTTAATCTAAAAAAATAATCTGCCACTTTACAAGCACGTCATATGCTTATCTTTTGCTATTTTTTGCTACAATTAACAAAAAGCCTTCCTATTTTGTTTTTTTAAAGCATACCACATGAACTTCCTCACTCACGAAGAGAAACTTCAATTACAGAAGTTATTAATCAATAACCGTTTTTTGCAAACGGCTGATGCACAAGGACGCCGAGATTTTTTGAGTAATTGTGGTTTATTAGAAATAGCTAATAATATATCTTTCCACGCAACTTCAGAGCAATTTATTATTGCGCTTCTCCCCCGATTGTTAACCGATCAGGTTGTCATAGATCAAGCCGAACGTCTAAGTTTAATTATTTTTTTAGAATATTTGTTGTTGTATGCGCATTTCTCCCAAGAAGAAACTGATTTTTTAAATTATCTTATTCAACATTGGGAACAGTTTGCCAGCATACTCGCGTCAGAAAGAGCGCTATCTCATCGTTTTGATTTCCCTTTTAGCGATAATTCATCAACATTTATTACTAACGTTCAGCTTGATGTTTTCGTTAGTTATGCTAAAAAAGATGATGAGGCTTTACCTGGCATGAACGAAGGTTGGATCAGTATGTTGGTTAATATGTTGGATAATATATTAAGGGCGAAATTAGGCGATTCTCCTTATCGCTTATGGAAAAGTCCTTTAGAAGATTTTCCTTTGCCTGAACAGTTGCAATCTGTGGTGGAGCAGTCAGCCATTTTTTTAGTCATTTTATCTTCTAATTATTTGACTTGCGAGCCTTGTTTAGCAGAATTGCAGGCTTTTGTGAAACAGACGACGGATGTTTCACACCGAACACTCATTATTGAGAGAGAGATCGTCACTCGACCAACGATGTTGTCAGAAAGTTTGAGTTATAAATTTTTACTGAATGAAGCAGCGGGTAATCCTTTCAACATGGAGTATCATCAAAAATTAAATGATTTAACTTGCCAATTAGAAAATCTGCTAAAATCACTAAAGGATGTTGATAGTATTAATTTTAATCCAGCATTTGATGTGACAGAGGCAACAACGGTCTTTTTAGCAGAAGTAACTGATGATTTGGAAGAAGAACGCGATACCCTTAAACGTTATTTAAACCAGCAAAGTGTTAAGGTTTTACCCTTAAAAACCTATCTTTTTTCACCTGACATTGAACAAATGCTTGAACAAGATTTGCAGCAATGCCAGGTATTTATCCAATTACTCAGTGATAAAACGGGTAAAGGCTATCCACAATTGCAATATGCAAGTGCAGAACGGATGAAAATACCTATTTTACAATGGCGACAGCAAACTATTCAATTAGCGACCATACAAGATACCCAACATCGTCAACTATTATCAACCTGTATGACGATGGGGTTAGTTGAATTCCAAGGCTACATTTTACGGCAGTTGCAACAAGAAATCCCCACCATGATACCCGAAAATAAATGGGTATTTGTTTATGCAATGCCAGAAGATATGCCACTTGCCTATGAAATTAAAGATATTTTGGAACAGCAAGATTGTGACATTGAATGCACCCTACCTTTGGATGATCCAACAGCAAAGCCTTCTGAAATTCGCAAATATGTGGAATTAAGCTTGTTACAGTGTCACGCGGTGATTATTTTATACTTTAATACGCCAGAAACACACGCATATAAACAAATTTTATACTGCAGACAAATTCAAGGCCGCCGTAATCCAGAGCAACCTTTGGAAGTTATTGCCGTCTATCATCAACCTTCAGACAATAAGCCAAATCTAGACATTCGACAAATTAGTAATACCCAAATTTTTGATTGTCCATCATTACAGGCTGATACTTGTTTACCGCAATTTTTACAAGCATTAAATCATGAGTAAATACCCCTATCCAGGCTTGCGTCCATTTGCGCGGGATGAAACAGATATATTTTTTGGACGCGACACTCACACAGACCAATTACTAGAACATTTTGAACACCATCATTTTCTCGCAGTAGTTGGACCCTCAGGCTGTGGAAAATCATCTCTGGTTCGTACAGGCTTGTTACCGCGCCTAGAAATTGGTTTTTTCACTGAAACCAGTACTTGCTGGCGTATTGCTGAATTAAGACCCGGTAATCGTCCTTTTATCCAACTAACAAAGGGATTATTAGAAGAACCTGCTTTTTATCAAGCTTATGCCAAACAGATGCTTAATCCTGAAATGGCCTTTGTATCATTACAAGCTATGCTATCTCGTGGCCCTTTAGGGTTACAAGAAGTTTATCAACAAGTATGTACAGGTAAGCCACATGCAAAGTTACTTATTTTAGTTGATCAATTTGAAGAAATTTTTCGTTATTATCGCCAAAGTTCGCAAGATGTTGCAGATGCTTTTGTTGCACTGTTATTGGCCAGCACCCAACATCCTAACATTTACATCGTAATTACCATGCGAGCGGATTTTTTAAGCGAATGCGCACTGTTTCATGGATTACCTGAAGCTATCAATGAGGGATTATTTTTAGTCCCCCGTTTAACTCGAGAACAGTTACAAGAAGTTATTGAAGCGCCAGCGCGGGTATTTGGTGGTGAAGTGGCTCCAGCTTTGGTCAACACGTTGTTAAATGATTTACATGGCATGGGCATTAGTAAAAGCCATAATTTAGATCAGCTTCCCATTTTGCAACATGCTTTAATGCGGATGTGGCAATTAGCCAGTCGCAGTGACCCAAATAATCCAATTTTAACGTTGTCTCACTACGAAGTCAGTGGCAAATTAAAAGGTGCCTTATCTCAACATGCAGATCAAGCTTTTCATGAATTGACTGAAAACCAGCAAAAAGTCGCAGAAGTCCTATTTCGCAGTTTATGTGAACGAGGTAATCACTATGATACTCGCCGTCCAACCAAATTAAGTGAAGTTGCTGAGTTAGCCAATGCAAAATGGGAAAAAATTGCAAGTGTAGTGGAAGTATTTCGGAAGGAAAGCCGCAATTTTTTGCTACCTCCTCTGACACAAAATATAACAGCTGACAGTATTTTAGACATCAGTCATGAAAGTTTGATTCGTCAGTGGAGACGGTTAAAACAATGGGTGGATAACGAAGCAGAACATGCTGAAATTTACCGACGTTTAGAAGACAGCGCGTACCGCTGGCAAAAAGGATTGGCAGAAGTCTGGTCGGGCATCGAGTTAGAAATAGCCTTAGATTGGCGTAATCGTTGTCATCCTATGTTAACATGGGCAAAACGTTATGGTCGAGACACTGGCCAGTATTTTGAATTAACGATGCTTTTTCTAACGGCAGGAGAAACAGAAAAACTTAAAAAGCAAAAAGCAGTTCAACGAGAGCAACAAAAAAGAATCAAGAGTATTCGAAAAAGAAATATGTGGACATTATTCGGATTAATGGTTGCAATTGTGTTAACTATTTGGGCCACTTGGGAACGATATAATGCCATTTCTGCAAAGCAGCGTGTGTTATTTGAATCACAGCTCAGTCGTGCCGTATTATCTACTCAAGCACAAGATTTTTTAACGGCTAAAAAAGCATTAATGGATATTGAGGATTTGAGTGCTAATGTACCCAGAACTCGTCGCCATGCTCATCGTGTCCTGGATTGGTTTAATAAATTAATGTTGGGTGAACCAGAATATATCTATCAAAATTCGCAAGTAAAAACCCGTGATCCATTATATACCGTTGCAGTGAATTCCGATGGCCAATGGTTAGCCGCAGGCGGTGGAAATGGTCGTATATTATTGTTTGATACGCAAACGAATAAATTTCTCAAACGCTTACAACATCCTCTCCCCACTCAGAAACAACTCCAAAATAGTGAATTTTACTTAGATATTCAAGCGGTTCTATTTGATCCACAGGGACGTTGGTTAGTTAGTGGCGGAACAGATAAGCGTATTATTTTTTGGGAAATGCCTTCTGGCAAAATTTTGAAAATATTAGACACGCCAGGTGAAATTCATGCGCTAGCCTTAAGTCCCAATGGTCAATGGCTTGCAAGTGGCGGTGCTGATAAAAAAGTGACTCTATGGGATATAAATACCAAGCAAATTATCACAACTTTAGCAGGACATGAGGAAGCTATTTCTTTGGGTGGACTTGCGTTTAATCCACAAGGAAATTCACTGGCAAGTGCTTCCAACGATGGTGCAGTTAGGCTCTGGCACTTAAAAACCTTTGCAACTTTGCGTATCCTTAAAGGGCATACTGATATTGTTAATAATATTGATTTTAGTCCGGATGGAAAATGGTTGGCCACTGGCAGCAATGACGAAACTGTGATTTTATGGGATTTGGAAACAGGCCAACTATTGCGTCGATTGCAGGGCCATCAAAATTCAGTGTACAGCGTTCACTTTTTACCCAATAAATATCATTTAGTCTCAGGAGGAAATGATCGTAGTTTGCGTATTTGGGATGTGAATAATGGTCTGACCTTGCGCGTATTGCAAGGGCATAAAGGCGGTGTCAATAATATTACTAGCCACAATAACTTATTATACAGTGCCAGTGATGATGGTACCATCATGCGTTGGAATGCAGATTTACCTTATGATCAAAAAGTTAGACAAGTTGAATTAAACACCCAAGGTCCTATTTCGACGGCAATTTCACCCAACGGCAAAATGGTGATTGTGGGTTTTACGGGTGGAGAACTGCGAGCCTATAGTTTACCTAAAATGCGATTGTTATGGGAAAAGCCAAAAGCTCATACACAGCGGGTGAGTCGGATTACTTTTGATAAAAAAGGGAAATGGTTAGCCACTGCCAGTTATGACGGTATGGCAAAACTGTGGAAAATTGAACCAGAGAAAGTTAAATTAACGCATATTTTAAAAGGTCATAAGGACGCAATTTATGATATTAGTTTTTCCCATCAAGCTCGCTACATTGCAACGGCAGGGTTTGATGGGTATATTGGATTATTTCGGTTAAGTAGCGGCCAACAATATTTTTACAAGGGCCATAAAGGCGGGGTACTTTCAGTCGATTTTGACAAAACGGGTTCACTATTATTAACCAGCGGTGAAGATGGTTCAATTCGCTTATGGCATCGGGTTGGCAAAGACCTTCAGTTATATCAGGTGTTGGGAAAAGGGGATGATGCCATTTTATCAGCACGTTTTAGCCCTAACAATCGATTGATTGGAAGTATTGGTACAGTGCCGCAATCAGTACGTATTTACTCCTATCAAGAAAAAGCTTTAAAATATGCCCTAGAAGGTCCTAAAGATATGATTTACAAGCTTTATTTTGTGAACAATAAACATGTAATCACTGCCAGCGCTGATGCAACTATACGCTTATGGGATTTAGCTCACCAAATTGAATTGTTTGCTTTACCCCTGCCTGTTGAATCCTCTCATTTTCCTGCCCCCCCTCCCTTAAAAGATTTTGCATTACGTTGTACTATTCGACAAGGTTGTTTAATCAGTGTCCCACTTATTGATGAAAATAAGTTAGTATTGATAAACTTACCTGAATTGCCTCGTTTTTGATAACTTTATAACATTAGTCTAAATTTTTCTAAATCAAAATTGCTTGAATTTTGTATTATTAGTGCATGAATTCTGTAAGCACTGATTTAAACTGGTGTCAAAAAAACAAAGAATAGTAAAATTGGCTGTTACCATATCTTTATGAATTTATTTATGCGCTACTTACTTTTGATTCAATTTAACTAATAAACAATGTTTGAATGAAGAAACGACGTTAACCAAACGAATATATACCGTATAACCCGAGCCTGGTGCAATAGAAATAGGGACAGACTTATCACTTTCCATATAATCTAATTTAAAAGGTATATTTTTTTGAGGCGTTAATAATAATAAATCATCCTTCAATTGAAACTTATTTTTTACCATCACTTCTGCTAACTGTCGGCTTTTATCATATCTCATTATTTCCCCAACAAATAATTGCTTTTGCTGTATGGAACTACCAGTTTGATAATTTTGATATTCATCATGTACATGGCGGCGGAGAAATCCCTCTGTATAACCACGATTTGCTAAATTTTCCAATTCTTCCATTAAATTGAAATTAAATGGCCTATTTTCACAAGCATCATCAATTGCCTGCCGATAAACTTGAGCCGTACGGGCCGCATAATAATAAGATTTAGTGCGTCCTTCAATCTTTAAAGAATTAATACCCATGGCTGCTAAACGTTGAACATGGTGTACTGCGCGTAAATCTTTAGAATTCATAATATAAGTACCATGTTCATCTTCAATAATGGGCATAAATGCTTGTGGACGTTCTTTTTCTTCTAACAAATGGATATTGCCTGCCGCATCTTCATTAGCCTCGTGTAATTTATATGACCACCGGCAAGCATTGGTACAAGAACCTTGATTTGCATCGCGGTGATTCATATAACCTGACAGCAAGCATCGTCCTGAATAAGCAATGCATAATGCACCGTGAATAAAAACTTCCAACTCAATGTCTGGACAAGTTTGGCGAATTTCTTCAATTTCATCTAAAGATAACTCTCGCGATAAAATAATCCGTTCTATACCCAACGTTTGCCAAAATTTAACAGTTGCGTAATTAACAACATTTGCTTGTACTGATAAATGCACGGGCATATTAGGGTAAGTTTCACGAACTAACATAATTAAACCAGGGTCAGCCATAATTAACGCATCGGGTTGCATAGCAATAATTGGCGCTAAATCTGCTAAAAAGGTTTTTAATTTTGCATTATGTGGTAACACATTACTGGCCAAATAAAACTTTTTCTGCTGTTGATGTGCTTCAGCAATGCCTTGTGCTAAATTATCTAGTTTATCAAAGTCATTATTACGCACTCTTAAACTATAGCGCGGTTGACCTGCATAAACGGCATCAGCACCATAAGCAAACGCATAGCGCATATTTTTTAAGGTACCTGCTGGAGAAAGTAATTCAGGTGATTTATGCATTTAAGTCCATTTTTATTAGTAAATTTTATTAATTAGCACCAAGCTTCCTATTAAAATTTTATGTTAAAAGTATGTGCTATATTTTTGAAATCTGACTTTATTGTAAGCCACTGTATAAGGAATGCAAGACTTATCTTGTAAAACAAATACGTACGTCTAGCACTCAATAAATTGCGAATCTGTAAAGAGATTTAACAACAAAAATAAGTAGCCATGCTTAAAAATATTATTTTGAGTACGTTATTAATTGTAAGTTGTCAGATTCACGCATAAATAATTACTGAGATATTCTAGGTAGTTATGTTAATTTACAAGCCCCTGATTACGTAATTACTCAAGATTTGGGAATGACTGTTGGCCCAAACTTATTTCACAGTTTTGAGTAATTTAAATATTCATCCAAGAAAAACCGCGACCTTCTATAGTATAAATAAAAGAATATATTAAGGTGTTAGTTACATAGTAGGCTAAAATATGTTCTATACTATGTAGTATTTTTTTATCAAAAATGGCTCATTTAATTTATGAAATATATTGCTATTTATTTATTTTTATTAATCATGTTACCGTATATAAGTTATGCAGAAGGCTTATCCACTATTACGGGTAAATTACTGAAAGAGGGATGTGTAACCGTAGATGCCAAAGCCAATATTTATGGTGCTGGTAAAACAGAACCTCCCGCACTTGCTGGTGGTGGAGCTGGTATACTTCCTATTGTGATTGACTTTGAACCACGGGAACAAGATGGACAACAGGTGTTAATATTTCCCAGTATTACTGGTCAAATATCTTGCACTAACTCTGCTTTACTCAATGATGCTGACGGTGCTAACTTTTGTTTAGGTAGTACTAATATAGCCGCTTTTAATGGATTTTCCGGTGTTAAAGCAAATAAAACCATGTTCTTAGTTGGTGTATTTACCTCTGATGAAGACATACAACAAGCTTCAGCTCCATTAGATTTAACACAAGGGGGAGATGATAATGATGGTTATGCTTCTCTAATGCTCCTCTAAGATTAAATCGCCTATTTTTTATTGGTGATGGACGTAATAGCATAGGAAATATGCAGTTTTTTCTAATTCCACCTAAAGCATCACATCTTTATTTAGGATTTGTAGATGGAGACAATTCCGGACTTATTGGATTTTATGAAGATAATTTAGGAGAACTTTCAGTCAATTATGAAATCCGAAATAGCATTGGTTACCAACACGAATTTGAACCTCAACCTCCTGTTGTCAATCAAGGACTTGTTTTACATTATACTTTTGATGATGCCAACTACATAATCCCTTATCTAACCCCTGAATTTTGTTCCGAGCAAAATCTAATATATGGTAACTTGATGGACAGTAGTGATTTTGGGTTTTACGGCGTATTGTATAATGATGCAGGAAACTCAAAAAATGCAGAATTTTCCTACAGCGATGCTAAATACAATATGGCCGTAAAAATACTTGATGAACACACAGGTATCCATATTATTCACCCTATTCCAGATAGTCGGACAGGATTGCCGATCCGCAGTGATTGGTCAATTGCAACTTGGTTTAAATATGATGCAGAACACCCTTATTTTTCTATTTATCCTCCTCGTTGTCATGCCTTTAGATGTACGGATAATCGGCATGTTACCATTAATCCATCTAATAACTATGAATTAAGCACTACCACCAATGCCGGCATAAATTTTGATGAACCATTAGTTCCTAAGGATGAATATGTTGGCAGTGGATTTTACATGAGTGACCTTGATGCAGGCTGGCACCATTTAGCTGCTATTGGTGCACAGGGTAAAACGAGTTTTTACATAGATGGAGAACTCGTTGGACAAACGACCACACAATTGACAAGTAATATTGAATATATTAAAGCTTGGATGCTTGATGACTTCCGTGTCTATCATCGTGTCCTATCCCCTAGTGAAATTGGCGTACTGGCTGAAAAATCGACAGAACCACCTGTTGTTACATTTTCATTAAACCAGTGCATAGCCGACTATTCTTCAGATGGAAATTTACATATTCCTTGTTTATCTCTTCCGGAAAACTATGACGCAACTCAACTTTATGATATTACGATATTCAGTTAGAACAATCTCCTAGAGGTTTCGTTTTTGAACTAGATGTAAACAGCATTAAACCCAGTGAATTTCAACAGTAAATAACGGTATTTCTCTAAATCTCATCCACTTGCGAAGATAAAATATTACTTGTCTTTTGCAAGTGGGTTTTTCTTAGAACCTGTTTAAAGTTTTTTTAGAATGATAGCCAAAAAAGCTAGTATAACGAACTGTAGACTAGAATTGAG
Source organism: Thiotrichaceae bacterium (assembly GCA_016745055.1). GTDB lineage: Bacteria > Pseudomonadota > Gammaproteobacteria > Beggiatoales > Beggiatoaceae > JADGDF01. The sequence continues at coordinate 20,295 of JADGDF010000074.1, forward strand.
GTTTCTTTCGCAGTTTTTCCAAAGTCTTCGACACTTATCTAACCAAGCAAAAGACCTTTCAACAATCCATCGCTTGGGCAAAACTTTAAAGGTGTGCAGTTCACTACGTTTGACGACTTCCACTGTTGCTTGGAGTTTATGTTTTACTTCTTTGGCAAAAAGGGCTTCGGTATATCCACCATCTACTAACACTTTTTCTACACCAGACAATTTGCAACGTTCAAAAGCTCCCTTCCTATCTGTCACATTAGCCGTTGTTACTTCAATGGCATGTGGAAAGCCTTGTGTATCTACTGCTATATGCCGCTTGATACCAGATACTTCCTTGGCATGTGGAAAACCTTGTGTATCTACTGCTATATGCCTCTTGATACCAGATACTTTCTTGCCTGCGTCGTAACCTTTTTTCTCAGCACAATCAACGTTCTTTACACTCAACTATCAACATACTTGGAGTGGCATTGCGTCCAAGGTTCTTTCGGACCACGCCAACTTGTTTTTTTTAAGCTTTGTTCAAGTAAACTTTTACCATCATCATCAGTTCTACTCCAAATTTGCCAGTAGTAATAGACCCATTGCCACTTAGGAAAGTCTTCAGGCAGCATTCTCCACTGACAACCACTTTTGAGTACATATAGTAATAGAGTTGTATCCCGTTAAAAATCAATCAATTAGCTAGATAAAAGTTCCATAGTCCGGCACATACTCCAATTATTTCATCATATAAATCAATAGAG
>JADGDF010000075.1 GCA_016745055.1 Thiotrichaceae bacterium
TCTTATTGATTTATATGATGAAATAATTGGAGTATGTGCCGGACTATGGAACTTTTATCTAGCTAATTGATTGATTTTTAACGGGATACAACTCTTTTGTAAACACCGGTGGTAACCCATTCGGGATTGAGGACGTTAGTATCTTGAAGACGTTTATCACTCTGAAAATTGAGCACAATACCTAAATCATGCAGGAAACCAATGAGTGTTTTTTGTTTAGATACTTCTGTGACGTCATGTTTTTCACATAAGCTTTGGTAGTCTGTGTAGGGGATAAAGTCTTTTTCTAAGTCTTCCAATGTATTTTTAATATCAAACCAGCTTTTTGGCAAAATATCGTGAACGTGAGGTAGTTTGTCAACGCAGTGGTTGATTTTGGTTTTTAGTTCTTTAAAGCCTTTGTCTTGTTTGCAGGAAACTTTAACAAAGCCTTTAATCGTGGGATATTTTTCTTGTAGAAAACGTTGATTGACTTCTAATCCATGTTCATCAATTTTGTTAATCACGACGATAATGGGGGAATCGCCGCCGATACTTTGAATCAGTTTTAACCAATATTCGGCTCGACTTTCGTTTTCACCTTGTCTGGCATCTAAAACAAGTAGGTAAAGGCTACGTTTGGTAAGAAAAAATTGATGGGTGGCGTGCATAATTTCCTGACCACCAAAATCCCACACATTGAGACGTATTTTTTCTTTGTTAATGGTGATTGGCCAGTTGTCAATGTTGATGCCATCAGTTTTGGTTTCATCATCATGGAAAATGTCATGTATCAGGCGATTGACCAAAGAGGTTTTGCCTACACCTCCTTGTCCGACGAGTAAGACTTTGGCTTCGTTGAGGGGAAATTGTTCTTCTTCTTTTTCCAATGACTGAAAATAGTCTCTGATGGCAGGAATGCCTTTTTTTGCTATTTCTAAAGGAGGCGTTTTGAGGGGATTATTAGATATATAAAGTTGGCATGAATCTTGTATTTGGCCAATCCCTGCTGGCAATTCGCTTAAGTTATTTGAATCTAAATCCAATTCCTGCAAGTTCTGCAGTTGACCTATTTCTGCTGGCAACTCGCTTAAATTATTTGATTCTAAATTCAAGCTTTCCAAGTTCTCCAGTTGACCTATTTCTGCTGGCAACTCGCTTAAATTATTTGATTCTAAATTCAAGCTTTCCAAGTTCTCCAGTTGAACTATTTCTGCTGGCAACTCGCTTAAATTATTTGAACTCAAATTCAAATACTGCAAGTTCTGCAGTTGATCTATTTCTGCTGGCAACTCGCTTAAATTATTTGATTCTAAATTCAAGCTTTCCAAGTTCTGCAGTTGACCTATTTCTGCTGGCAACTCGCTTAATTTATTTGATCTCAAATTCAAATACTGCAAGTTCTGCAGTTGACCTATTTCTGCTGGCAACTCGCTTAACTTATTTGATCTCAAATCCAATTCCTGCAAGTTCTGCAGTTGAACTATTTCTGCTGGCAATTCGCTTAAGTTATTTGAATCTAAATACAATTCCTGCAAGTTCTGCAGTTGACCTATTTCTGCTGGCAACTCGCTTAAATTATTTGATCTCAAATACAATTCCTGCAAGTTCTGCAGTTGAACTATTTCTGCTGGCAACTCGCTTAAATTACATTGATATAAACCCAAACCAATGACTTGTTGTTGGTCATTGAGTTGATAACCGACTGAAGTCCATTCAACTTCATCAAGTTTTTCTAATTTCCGAACAATACGTTTTTCAAGTTGGGCAATAATCTCTAAATCAGTGAGCATGGGGTGGTTCCTTTTTTGATTAGGGTTGTTTCGGATGAAGAGATGTTCAGGATTTTTTGTTGTCTGAATCAGGATTTACAGAATTTTAGAATTTTCAGAATAGAATTTCCAGTAGAATTTGGGGTAGTGGAAAATATCCTGTTATCTTTTTAGGGTTGTTTTGGGAATGGAGGAAGCGTATTTCCCGAAACCCAGATTGCAGCACATTAGTTCCTGGAAATCCACTGTGTTCCATTCCCGAAATAACGGTTCAACGGATGAAGAAATGGAGAGAATTGACTGCGGTATGAGGTAAACCTTGATCAAGCAGCAGTTTCATAAAATGGTGGTAATGTTAAAACACGATCATCCAAACAAGCTGCACTGTACAACAAAGCTTGACGTAGGTCTTCATCTTCTAACTCAGGGTATTCTTGGTGTAATTCTTCCCTGTCTGGATAAATGGCAAGTAACTCTACCACACGCCGTACTGTCAATCTCATGTGACGTATACAAGGTTGGCCATTCATCTGTGTTGAATCAACAGTAATGCGGTCAAAAGAACTATAAATACTTTCAATAGACATCATTTATGTCCTATATAAAAACAATAAAACCTTAATTGCTTGTCGCACCTAAATCAGGATTTTAGAATTTTCAGAATAGAATTTCCAGTAGAATTGTGGGTAGTGGTAAATATCCTGTTATCTATAGTGTAAACTCTCATTATCGTATTTTAGCCTGATGAGAAATCCCAGTGAAAGAACAAAATAGTCCTTGCCCTTCTTTAACACTTAATTTTAAACTTCTTCTAAAAACCGCCACTTAAAAATCAAAAAAATTCCGAGTGGCACTACAATCTTGATAACTGAGTAAAATACAGAGTTATACCACCATTTTTTTCACACCTCCTGCTGCAGGGTAAGGTCGCAGGCATTCGGAAGTATAAAGGGATTAAGTTGTGCTTCATTTTATTGATCTAAATCTTCAATAGGCTCAACAGTTGTTGCTGATTCATCCACTTTGGCCGGTAAATGAAGTAGTTTATCCACATAACTTGCAGAAAATTCATATTGAATCCCCTTGTCTGGGCGAGCAAGTACTAAAGTTGGGTCAGTTGAAATAACTAAAAAACGTAAAGTTTCCCCTGTATTCAAAGTAATAGAAATATTTCCTTCAGATTCTGCATCAGAATAAGGCAATACATCCATTGCTTGTGCTTGTTCCCAATGTTGTACCAAACCGACTAAAGCGTCTGCGTTAGTATTTGTATTATCGGGCAAGGGTGACGTTAATTGCCAAATACCTTTTTCTTGCGTTAAATGGTAATCAGGTAGCTGCAAACTTTTTACTTTAGCTGATTCGCCCAAAGGATATAAACTGGCAAATTCTAATACATCTTCACTCAATAAGAAGCTTACGCTGTCTAAAATTAAATAAATTGCATCGTCAATTTGCACATAGCGCCGCCGTTGATTAACTGGAGACGTTTGGCCAAATTTAAGCGTTGTCTGATCAAAACTTATTTGTACTGAAGGGGGAGATAAACCAAATTCTGCTAAATTTAGTGAACCAATCGCCAGCTTTTTAGTATAAGTCTCATTCAATACTTGCAATAAATATTTAATGCCGTATTGATTTGCAGGCAATTTGGGTGAGGTTATTATTTGCCACAACGCATTATCACCTTTAGCCAACTCAATCACTGTTTCACTGGGATAACTAATATTAATATGTTGGACTTGGTCTATTTTTAGCTGTGTTAAGGGTGGCAAATCAAGTGGATCTTTCTCTGGAGTCGTTAATACTAACGAACCCAGTAGAACAATGACAGCCAATAAAACTAAATTAATTAACCAACGATAACCAATCATGCCTTACGCCTCTGTAACCAAATGATAACCCCAGCACTGATTAATCCTAGCGGCAAAATGATTAAAAATAACAATCCCAAAATACCTACAGTCATGGATGATAATTCTAACGAGGCGTCAGAAGGAATTTTGGCTGGAATGGATACGAAAATATCTTCTCGGGCTAACCAATTAATAATTTTAATTCCCAAATCTAAGTTACCACCATTTTCTATAAACGTGTTGGATAAAAAGTCTCCATCGCCTATCAAAACAATTCGCTGTTCCTTATCTTCACCCTCTTCAGCAACTCTTGTCAGTGTAAAACCAATATCTAGTGGGCCTAAAATATCTTGTTTTTCATCGTATTCAAAGGTTTCACCTGTTTCTGACCAGGTTTGGCTATGCGTAGTTAAAATAGGGCTAACATCCCAAATATCAGAGGATAAATCAACGGTTAAGCCGCAGGCTTGGGGAAATAACGTTAAATTGTTTAATTTTTCAGTGATGGGATGATCCTGACGATAATTATTAGGTGCGAGTACCAACTGGGTTGGATGTTGAACACCATATAACTGGTCTGCTGCAGAGGCTGAAACAATGATTCCAGGTTCAATGGCTAAACCTAATTTTTCTGCAATGGGTTCAAGCCCCAGCAAAGGTTCTTCAGGATCGAGTAACCATAATAAATTACCTCCTTGTGTCAGGTAATGGTTAATGGCTTGCACTTCGATCTCTAATAATTTAACTTGTGGATTAGCAATCACCAGGACACGGGTGTTATTGGGTACTTGGGTTGTTTGGGTAAAATTAAAGCTTTGAACCTTGAATCCCCTTGCTTCTAACTGTGCCCCCCAATCTCCCAAATCATGATTAGCCACGCCATGGGGGTTGCGTTCACCATGACCCTCCAGAAAAACCACATAATGGGTTTCTGTTCGCGCGACTCGCTGCAAGGCTGTCGTTAGTGATTCTTCATCCAATTGTTGCACATGTTCACTACGTGCCTGGTAGTGAATAATCAATTCACCTTCGGAGACACCCAGTTGCTTTACTTCACTGGGCACTGTATCAGGATCAATAAAAGTGAGCGAAAGATCAGTTTTATGTTGTTGATAATGGCTCACCAATTCTTTAATAAATAAGCGAACTTCATCAATTTCACCAATATAAGCGGTAATTTCGATAGGATCGCTCAGTTGCTCTAAAGTTTGTTGACTCATTTCAGACAAAGTGTGGCGGTTATCCATTGTCCAATCTGATTGAAGTTTATAATGAATACTCAACCAGGCAAGTAAACCTACGATAACTAACACTAAAATAGTAAAAATAAAGTTTTGAATACGGAGTTGTAAACGATTTCGACGTGTGACTTTCATAAGCGGCTATTAATCATTCTTAGACATAGAGTATAACTACTGAAGCGTATAGTATAACTAATTTACAAGCAAGTTTGGATTTCTCAAAGTTAATGAGGGTAAATTTTATTCTACCAATTAAAGTCTTCACTAACCAACGTTATTAATTATTAACTGACTGTGTGCTACAATTTTCCCATCCTTTACTTATCTAATTTTCATACGAAAATATGAAACAATAAAATGCCATGAACCCTTCAATTCGACAACGTATTGCCCAATTGACTGCCAGTATCATGATTCAAGAAGGCATTAATGATTACCATTTTGCCAAATGTAAAGCGGCAAACCAATTAGGTTTAGCAGCCACGCCCAAAAATTTACCGAGTAATACTGAAGTAATAGAAGAGGTAACTCTTTATCAACGCTTATATCAAGCGGACACACAGCCTCAGTTAATTCAGCATTTGCGTCAAATTGCTTTAAAGGCTATGAAATTATTGGCAGATTTTTCACCCTGTTTAGTCGGTTCAGTTTTGGATGGCACAGCTCACAGTCACTCGCATATTGTTTTGCACCTGTTTGCTGATCAGCCAGAAGAAGTTGCATTTTTTTTGATGGAAAGAAATATGCCTTATCAACTAAGTGAAAAAAAATATCGCTTAGTCAAAGAAACAGTTTTCTACCCCTGTTACCAATTTATGGCAGGAGAACAAGCCATTCATCTGGTTGTATTTCAAACACAGGATACACGTTGGTCACCGCCAAGTTCTATTGATGGCAAGCCTACCAAACGTGCGAAAATTGGCAAGCTGGAAAAATTACTTCAGTGTGATCCGTGCCTATCTTAAAAATAGCGCTACCTGTGCCGTTACCCACTTTTTTTGATTATTTGCCCCCACCAGGTTGTGATATTGCACAACTACAACCTGGTATACGTTTGCGTGTACCTTTTAGAAATCAAAAAAAAGTGGGCGTTCTGTTTGACATTGTAGATAATAGTGAAATTATTTCTTCCAAACTTAGAATGGCTCAGGAAATACTTGATACAGAACCTTTGCTTTCACCCGCATGTTTGCACCTTATTCGCTGGGCTAGTCACTATTACCAACATCCCATTGGCGAGGTTGTGGAAACCGCTTTACCCAACTTATTAAATCAGGGACGTTCCACCCATATTCAGGCTGATATACTTTGGCAATTGACAACGAATGGACTAGCTATTGACATTGAAAGTCTATCCAGTCGCAATCATCTGCAAATTGAATTACTAAAACTCCTGAAAACTTATCCTCAAGGCTTAACTAAACAAGCCATAAAAAATCAGTTGCCAACAACGATAAACAGTTTACGCAGTATGGAAAAAAAAGGGTGGGTGATTACTCGAACGTTGATACCTAAAATGAGTGAACCACTTGTAGGGATAAAATCTTCCAAGCTGGCTTTGAATCCTGCACAACAAAAAGTGGTGGAACAGGTATGTGAAAATTTGAATCACTTTTACCCCTGTTTATTAGATGGAGTGACGGGCAGTGGTAAAACAGAAGTGTATTTACAAATTATTGCTAAAGTCGTTGAACAACGAAAGCAAGCCCTGATTTTGGTGCCAGAAATCAACTTAACACCCCAAATGATTACCCGTTTTGAAAAACGTTTTCATTCTCCGATTGCCATATTGCATTCCAAACTAACTGATAAGGAACGTTTACTAAATTGGTTACAAGCCAAAGATGGCAAGGCTTTAATCATTATTGGTACGCGCTCAGCCATTTGGATACCTTTAAAAAATCCAGGTATTTTTATTGTTGACGAGGAACATGATGCCGCATATAAACAGCAGGATGCATTGCGTTATTCAGCGCGAGACATGGCAGTTTTTCGGGCACATCAAGCTAATGTACCTGTCATTCTCGGCAGCGCCACGCCTTCTTTAGAAAGTTTTTTTAATGTGCAACAGGGACGTTATCATCATTTATTATTACCTGAACGCGCTGGTGTGGCTATTCATCCTGAGTTTCACATTGTGGATATGCGCCAACAGCCCAAACGTATTTTATCGCAACAATTATGTTCTGCGATAGAACAACGTTTGGATCAGCAACAACAAGTATTATTATTTATCAACCGTCGTGGCTATGCCCCCCTATGGATGTGTTACGAGTGTGGTTGGGTGGCCCATTGTCAACATTGCGATGCCAATTTAGTGTATCACGACCACGACAAACGTTTGCAATGCCATCATTGCGGCGCTAATAGAAGCATTGAGCAACACTGTCCAAATTGTCGCCAATCTAGTTTAAAAGCTTATGGACAAGGCACAGAAAGGATTGAAACTCAATTACATCAACAATTTCCTCAAGCAACTGTTTTGCGAGTTGATGGTGACACAACACGTTCTAAGCCTGCCATGGCCAGTATGTTGGCTAAAATTCACAGTGGTGAAGCCCAAATTTTGGTGGGGACACAAATGCTAGCCAAAGGACATCATTTTCCAAGCGTAACTTTAGTGGGCGTACTCAATATTGATGGTGGATTGTACAGCGTTGATTTTCGCGCAAGCGAACGGGTAGCGCAGTTATTAATGCAAGTGGCAGGTCGTGCTGGGCGTGCCAATGCGCCAGGTGAAGTAATCATTCAAACTTATCACCCAGATCATCCCTTATTTACACATTTGATCCAGGCAGGTTATACAAGTTTTGCACACGCTTCTTTACAAGAACGTCAACAGGTGCAATTACCTCCTTATGGCTATTTAGCACTGTTTAGCGCAGAAGCAAGGCAGTTAAGTCTAGCTTTGGCATTTCTCAACGATTTTAAACAACAAATTTTATCTTTACTCCCACAAACCATGCAATTATGGGGGCCTGTACCTGCACCAATGGAAAAACGCAAGGATAAATATCGTGGACAATTACTATTTCAAGCGACACAACGAAAGGAATTGCATCGGCTATTGACGCAATGTATGCCTTTAATCCCTAAAAATCCAAAAATACGTTGGTCACTTGATGTTGATCCACAAGATTTATTGTAGAACTCTTAAACCATTAGTCACGAAATTTGCGTTTTTCTTTTGTTCTTCAGAAAACTTAAAAAAAGACCTGGCAGGTTTTTAAAACCTGCCAGGTCTGGTTGAAAAGCGCGTTGGCTGGACTGACGAAAGGAAGCCCAGCATTATTCATCAACTGCTCTTCAACGTAGGCAATTACAATATGAGTACTCAGGCACAAGTTATCATCCAAATGGGCTTTCAACTGTTATTGTTCACTCACTGATAAGCGAGCTTGGCTGCCACCTGCTTGAGAGCTTAGCAACTGTTCAATACCACCCGTTTGGTATTGACGAAAGTAACTTCGCACCGTATCTGGGTCTAACAGCAATGTTTGAGCCACATCTGTTGCTGAACAACCTGAAGACAGCAAGTAACCGCTTTTAAACGGTCTGCTTGGCGTTTGTCCCTCGTTCGGCCATGTCTAGCTTTGAAAACTTGTTGTTCTTGGGGGGCAGTAGACTTATTGCGAAATAAGTCATTGAGAAATAGTAAAAAAGTTAAACTAGTGGTTATAGGAACTAAGCAAGTCCATAAGAAAACAATATGAATTACGAAAAACTGAAAGTTTTATCAAATGAAAGGTTTAAACGCTATTTAGGGGTAAATAAAGAATTATTTGAAGAGATGGTGAATGTGTAGACCTCGAACCAAATTGGGCAGCATACCTAAGCTAAGTTATGAAGAACAACTATGTATGACACTCACGTATTTTAGAGAATACAGAAGTCAGTACCATTTAGGTGTGGATTATGGTCTATCAGAATCCAATGTATGTAGGACAATCCAAAAAATAGAAAACAAGCTAATGAGAAGTGGTAAATTTAGTTTATCAGGTGGTGAGTGTATAGTTGTTGATGCGACAGAAAAAGAGATTGAAAGGCCAAAGAGGCGACAAAGCATTCATTACAGCGGGAAAAAAAACGCCCCACTCAAAAAGCACAAATAATGATAGATTTTAATAGTAGAAAGATTATTTCAACCTACTTTGCTAAAGGCAGTGTTCATGATTTTACCCTATTCAAACAAAGTCTCAAGAAAGCTAAACTTGATGTCTCTATACGAGTATTAGCTGATAGCGGTTATCAAGGAATGGGAAAATACCATACTTGTTGCCAAATCCCATTTAAAAAAACTAAGCTTTGCCCTTTGACTGAGGAACAAAAACAAGCTAACCGCCAACTCGCAAAAGTCCGTATTATTGTCGAACATGTTATACGGGCACTTAAAATCTTCAAAATTCTTGCCTTTCTTACCGAAACCGTCGTAAACGTTTTGCGCTTCGCTTCAACCTTATTGCTGCTATATACAACAAATTAATTATTTAATTCTTAACAACTTATTTTGCAAAAGGTCTATTCTACTATCCGATGTTTTTTCAATCAGACTTTGACTCTTAAACGATTGATAAATTTATGATACTTCAGGTTCAGATTTAAAAATTATTATTTCGTTAGTCAAGTAGACTTAATAGTCTAAATCACAATTTGATTTATCGTTGTTTTTCCTTCTTTTGTGCATATTTCTCTCATCATTTTTTGGCTCATTTTTTTCTCGCTATTGATTGAACATCAAGGCGTGAGGTGCTACAAAAACGAGGAATACTTCAATAGCAATGTTTTTCAGCATTGAGTATGTCATCTTGATTGTTAAATGTTGGGACAGTTTTCATTTTTTAGAATCGGTACTCATTTTAATTTGACGCTGATCTTCTTTGATAAAATCAAGGAGCAAATCGCTCGAATCTTGATTTTGTCGCCGTGTTAACAGGTTATAAATATTAGCCGCTAAATCGTAGAGTTCATTTGAAGACACCAGCAATTCTACCGCTTCTAAAAAAGCCGTTTTTCCGACATTGTTTTTGCCACCGATTAACACACGTTTTCCATGCCCTCAATGTGTAACTTTTGGAAACATTTAAAATTTTGAAGGGTTATGTTTTTAATAAAATGATTTTTCGTTACGAGGAATTTCGATTGATGGTACAAATACGCTTTTTTCCGAAAGGTTAAAATCTGAGGATCAATGTAAGTAATTCATTGAAAATAATTGATTGTTACATAAACCTAGATATTTGAATATTGGTTTGAAATTAAATCCAGAGACTTGGAAACGACTTGTTGGCGGGTGTTATAGGCTTATGTTAGTGAGATTTTTGAATCGTGTGGATAGTTTTTGAAAGCGCATGGTGGGAGTGGATTATCTTCTGAAATTTGGTGCCAGAAGATGATCCAATTGAATCAAATGCAGGTGGTAGGCAAGAGGTTGCCTACTAACGAAGATTGAGAAAACGTGGTCGGTCCCAATAGAGAATGGAACAATTCTTGCCAGCTGACTCGGACGCTTTTATCAGGCATAATAAACACGGGTATCACTCGGTCTTCAATTTTTTTATAACTCCTTGATTTAAAAGGAAATATAAATTTAAGCCCTAAAAACAAATAACCTTAATAATCAATAAGTTATGTATTTAGATGATCAAAAATAGATCATTGTAAAGCTAAATAGCATCAAAAACTTGAAGGTCGAGTATCACGTATATTATATACGGGAATATCGTGATACGCATAGCAATCAGATGCCAAAAAACTATTTTAATATTTTGTTTAATTTCAATTAGTTACCAATATATAGGCAAAAATTATTCCATTCTTTATTGGGTCGGTCCCCTATTTTTCCTTACCCCCCCTACCTGGCTACTTGGTTGTATCCAATTAGTATGTCCCTAACATTAATTTTCTCTATATGATAGAACTCAACTCAAACTTGGTATAACTCTCCAAGCCTTTTAGGTTGGCGTTTTACACCATTATGATAAACATAACTTGCAATTAGCGGAAAACTTAGAGTAATTTCACTAAATACCATTTGTTGATAATTTATATCTACCTTACCCCAAGAGTGAGCTTCTCTAAGAGTTGAACCTGAAAGCCCTCCATCTCTTTCATCCGCCACTGTAATTTGAATGGCATACTTGTGCGGTGACACATTTTTTCCCAATATGTCTGCGGCTACAACAATGTCTTGTATAAAATTTTTAGGAACTCCTCCTCCAAGAAGTAGAATTCCAGTTTCACTTGAGTTTATTTTAAGCTCGGTTAATTCTCGAAAATCTTGAACACTATCAATGGATACATAGCCTTTATTACTCTTGAGTCGCCTAACTTGATGTTCAACCAAACCAAATCCAGCACTAGAATCAGAAAAAGCGGGAACAAAAATCGGAACCTTATTGCCATAAGCTGATGCAACTAGAGAAGGATGTTGGAGGTCATTCTTTGCTAAATAACTACCCATAGCTAAAATAAATTCTCTAGAAGAATAGGGACGTGGTATCAGTTGTTCCGCTATCTCAAAAATAGCTTTATCACAAATCCTGAGTTCGGACTCTTTAATATACGTATCATAAATACGATCAATTCCGTGTTTTAGTAAAAATCTATCATCTGCAAGCGAGTCTCCTTGATAATGGCTAAAACCAAGTGCTTCAAAAAAATCTTGATCTATAATATTAGCACCTGTAGCAACAATGACATCAACAAAGCCAAACTCAATAAGATCACAAAAAATCGACTGGAGACCAGCACTAATTAAAGAGCCAGATATACCCAGAATAATCGTACATTGTTCATCTTGTAACATTCTTTGATATATATCAGCCGCGTTTGCGAGGTTTCTGGCTTGAAATGCCATGTCACGGTATTGAGCTATTATTGATCGACTGTCAAATGTTTTAATATCAATATGATTAACTTTTTTATGGGTTAGTTCTTTTTTAATCATTAGAGTATGCCTTTATTTATTCAACACAAACTGTTTTCCTTGATAATTACGTATTAAAAAGGTAGAAGGTGTTTCTTCGATGCGATCAGAAGATAGCCGTACTTTTCCCCCCCCATTCGGTAAGTCAACAACATAGTGGGGAATTGCCAAACCAGATGTCCATCCTTCTAAGGAATTAATAATATCCATTCCAACCCTAATAGACGTGCGAAAATGTCCTACACCTACAACAGCATCACAGTGATAAATATAATAAGGTTGTACTCGCATTTGCAAAAGTTTTTGGTTTAATACCTTTACAATATCTGCCGAATCATTTATACCTTTAAGCAAGACCATTTGATTAACCAACACACAACCTGCATCAGCCAACTTTTCACAAGCCAACAAAGCATCTTTTGTACATTCCATTGGGTGGTTAAAGTGAACTTGTATATAAAGTGGATTATAATTTTTAAGTTGGTTTGCTAATCCCTCAGTAATTCTATAAGGAAGTGTCACAGGATACCTTGTCCCAATGCGAATTATTTCAACATGTGGAATAGCCCTTAATTTAGACAATATATCTAGAATATAATTATCTCCTAAAGACAATGGGTCTCCTCCTGATAAAATCACATCTCTGAGTTCTGTATGTGTTTTTATGTACGATATTATTGCAGTAAGACCGTTATATCCCGGAGATGTTTCTGGTTTAGAAACATTCCGTCTGCGAGTACAATGACGACAATAAACCGAACACATGTGATTTGTATATATTAGGACTCTATCTGGATACCGATGAATTAACCCCGGTATGGGCATTGACGAATCTTCTAAGAGAGGATCAATCGTTTCATAATAAAAATTCTTTAGTTCAGCCGTACTAGGAATAGCCTGTTTTCGAATTGGACAATTATCATCCTTGAAATTAATTAAACATGCGTAATAAGGCGTTATGGACATACGAAAATATGCGATTGTGTTTTTGCAGGCTTGTTTCTCATCCAGAGATAACGGAAAAATTTTTTTCAAAGATTGGTAGTCTTTTAGTGAGTTCTGTAAATGCCATTTCCAATTATACCAGTCACTATCTTTTATGTTACTCCAATAACCCCTAGCAAGTGATTGCCACATATACCGATAACTCCTTAAATGAATAATATTTATTTAACCATAATTCACAACACATGCTTTACTCTCTCGGTTCGGTAATTATTATACTATCATAATTAATACTTTAATTTTTTTAGTACTCATTTTTGAGGATAATAAAATTTGAGCGATTTTGATAAATTATTGATTTTTATAGAACCCTATTTGACTTTCTCGGTTCTGAATTACCGAACTGTGAGTTTACTTCATAACAACCCACAACCCTTAAAAAGGTGTTATAACACTTTTCAAGAAGCTCACTTGTATATTCATCCCCAAAATAATCCATAATAAATGTTCCAGTATACTGGTATTCACTTTTAATGTTTCTAACTCCCAACAAATCGTCTAAAACACTTTTCACCTCATTTAGCCGGTGAGAATGACACCGTTTTAATATATAAACAGCATTTTGAAAATGTACTGCCTCATCAGCAATAAGGTGTCTTAACCACCCATTTAATTCTTGGACATCAAACTGATGATAAAACCCTCTATCTTCTGCATAAGCCCGACACGTAACCAATTCATCAAATCCTATAGCTGTAAGTAATCTGAATTCATTACAAAGAATACTATCTATTTGACTAAAGTCATGCTTTCTTTGTTCTAGCTTGTCTTCAAGATTTTGTTTATTTTCTCCTAAAATTGATACCATGAGAAATATAAAACCCTCTGTATGACGAGCTTCATCATTAACCCAGTCTTTTAGATAACGCTTAAACTCTGATGTTCTTATCAAGCATCTATTGTGAATTGCCCTATAAAGATGTCTTGCATCATATTCCGTATATAAGTCTTTCCACAATTTATTCTTTACGCTATTGGAATCATTTATCCTTTCAATTCGAGCAGTTGAAAAAAAATCACAGACATCCCAACTTCTCCTAGGAAGATATCTCAATTTTACTGAATTTGTCATTATTAACAAAAACTCCTACATATTAAGTAATTTATTAGCCTCAATGATATAGTTTTGACATGTATCTTTGTCATCTGCAATAGCCAAAAGTCCTATCGCTCCAGTTCTTAATGATGATGTAATTGTTGGCAAAAGTCCACAATCATATTTATTATTAAACCACAACAACGACAACCTATCTTCAACTTCATTAAATGTTAATGTTTTACATTCAATCTCATCTATTGAAATGGCAGATTTATACCTAATATATTCTGTGCCAAAGAAAAATAAAAGAATGTCATGCACAAAAGTTCCAGAAGTACGACGAGTATTTATCTCTGTAACATATACTTCCCCTTCTTTGTTTATTAGAAAGTCAATATCAAAAACGCCAATATACCCTATATCCCGCAGCATATGAGATATAGACAGCCCATGACTTAATAGCTCTCTATAGCATGAAGAATACTGGTTCTGTGAAATTGATATTCCACTAAAGCAAACACGATCACTAATTATTTGATCACATGCATAAAGAAATTCTGGTTCAGTATTAGTTTCGATACGATATTCAAATGATGGTGAAAAAAGTGCCTCAACAAATTTTTCCACTACAAACGTTTCGTTATTTATCCCCGGTATGTTTTCTATTTCTAAGTCGAAACTAGTTCTGTTTTTACTATTTATGTCAAACACATAATTTCCCGTTCCATTCTCACCAAAATTAGACTTTATGATACAAGATTCACCATTTTTCAAAAAACTTTTCACACTGTTTATTACCTCATCTTTGTTCAAGCATACTATTGCATTTGGCATAAGTATATTCTTATTGAAAGATGCTAATAAATAGCGACAACCTATTTTACTATCCAGATAATCACGTATCCAAAGATTATTAAAATCATCACCTGCTTCACAGCTAATTATAGCCTTTGGAAGAGCTTTTTTTAGTAAAGAAATGAATTCCAAAAGTTCTTTAGTTAAAGCATAAGGAATAATTTTTATATTACTATATTTAGTAAGTTTATCTACTATTCTATTAAATAGTGCATGGTTATCCAGTAATAACTGGCAAAGTGAGAAACCATCAAATGTTCCTGTAGACAAAATATCAGTATTTTTCCATTTCGTAATATCTTTTATAAACTCAAAATGATCAGGATAATACGGCAATATCACTAGCTTGTTATCCCCTCCCCACCACAGTGTCCAATCTGCAAAATATGGCAATCGAAATTGCTCTATAGGATTGTCATAATACTTGTAATGCTGCGAGAAAGACTCCATTGTATTGGCAATAACAAGCGTATATGAAGTTGTACTTTTAAGGTCATCTATATATTTCCCCATAATATTCTATTTCCTTTTATATTTTCGAATTAAATTCATTAATTCATTATCCTGTTTATTCATAAATCCAGGAATAATACGAGATAAAAAGAGTTCCCACTTAGCACTAGCTGGCAACACTAGCATCGCTTTATTCTTTTTTATTGCTTTTAAAATCAAAATACTTGCTTTTTCAACAGAAAAAGGTTTACTGTATTTATGTAATGCTTCAAAAAATCGTGGAGTATCAACCTTACTACTAAGAGTTCTTACATAAATATCAGTACTAAGATAACCAGGACAAACAGTTGATACTCCTACATTATAAAATTTTGCCTCGGCTCTCATTGATAATGAGAGATTTATCACCGCCGCTTTAGCTGTTGCATAGGCTGTTGAACCTGGATCTGTTAAAAGCCCAGACAAAGACGAAATATTTATAATTTGTCCAAACCCCTGTTCCACCATTATAGGATATACATGAGTGGTGCAATTAATAACACCCCACAAATTCACATCAATGATGTTTTTCCATATTTTTAGTTCTAGATCAAGCACTTCATCAATATGAGCGATACCCGCATTGTTAATTAGTATATCAATCTTTCCCTGCTCATCATAAAATTCACGTATACTTTTACTGACATCATTACTATCTACAACATTTACCTCTCTTGCTCGAAGTCGTTTATTTTTTTTCATATGTATGACATTTATTGACTCACAAGCGGATTTATCCTTATCAAGGATAAGTGTGCAGCAATCTAATTCAGATAGTTTTTGCGCTAATGAAAAACCAAGCCCATTAGCACCACCTGTAACGATAGCTGTTTTATTACGGAAATAATCAATTAATGACATAGTTAACCTAAATCAAACGGTAGTTGTTTTTGCAATTCATCTTTATGTTTTAATATGAATGGCATATTTTCTTTAACCTTAGAAATAGCATCAATTATTTTTTGTATTTTGTTTTTGTTTAGTAAAATTCTATGATGAAACAAAAGCAATTGTTTTGGTGCTTTTTCTGATACAGGACATGGATGTGCCACAATATTGTCTCGGTTAATTTCAGAAATACCTGAATACCGTTTTAGTGTTTCTGGTCTATATAAAATACTTTTGTGTATTGGTCCACCTTCAGGGTAAATAGGGAAATTTAACTCTTTTGATAAAATTAAAGAAAGTAAATCAATATCCAAATTATTGAATTCATGCGAATCATAAAGAATGGGGTATTGGTAGTATACTCGGCGAGTAACTTGGGAGTATGTCTCCAAAGAACTTAGCCCAGATATACCTGAAAGTTCATAATCCAATATTTTCGCATTAGTGCCCCGAATCTCATTACGCCTATCAAGACTAGATAGCTGTGCCAGCAAAATTGCAGCCTGGAATTCTGATAAACAGCAACTAGAACCCATCAACAAACCTAATCCACCCACTTGCCATTCTCCTTCCGTTGTTGGCTTAGGAGAACTCGAAAAAGAATAACCATCTAGTCTTAATGATTGTAATTTTTCATATAAGTTGTGAGATTGTGTAATAGCAGCACCACCCTCACCACAGGTTAAAAGCTTTTCTCCATGGAAACTAAATACTCCAATATCTCCAATACTACCTGCTTTTTTCCCATTCCATTCAGAACCATGGGCTTGCGCTGAGTCTTCAATAATAGGTAATTGATATCTTTTAGCTATTTTTAATAACTTGTCCATATCGCACATTCCAGCTAAATAATGGACAACTATAATAGCTCGTGTTCTACTATTTATCGCAGACTCCACGTTTGAAGGGTTAATACAAAAAGTTTTCGGATCAACATCAACCAATACTGGTTTTGCGTTTACTTTTAACACAGCCATTGCAGGAGCAACCCAAGTTAACGCTGGCACAATAACCTCATCGTTAAATCCGACATTCAGTGCTTCTAGTGATAAACGAAGTGAAAGTGTTCCAGTTGGTCCAGTTATACAATATTTGGATTTACAATATTCACTAAATAGATTACAAAAATTCTCATCACAAGTTTTCTCTCCTGTCCATGGAGACCTTATAGTCCAACGTCCACTTTTTATTATACGATCAAAATAAGGAAATGGATCATCATCGACTGGTGGCCATAACGGCCACTCGTCTCCATGAGCAATTGGATTACCTCCAAAGATAGCTAACATAAATACTTCTCCTAACAAATAAAAAATAATTGGGGTCAGAGTAAAATTAATTTCCTCAAAACACCCAATAGCATTCCTCAGCCAACCGAATCATTTGGTTGGATGCTCTTATGTAAACCACGAAGCCAACTTGGCTACGATATCAATAGAGTCAGCAGCATAAGCCAACTCACACAACTTTCTTAAAAATAGCAGTATGAGTACAATGAACACACAACTTTGAGCCACGCAACCCACTTAGCGATAATTTCCATAAGTAACTAAATAGCCAAACTCAACGCGGGCTATCGCAAAGGTTGCATCCCCCAGTTGTTATGGCATAAACAAAAATATCTTTCACTATGAAAGACTTTATCACCATAAGCCACGGTACAAGTTTTCTGTTCCCAGCGGTTGTTGCCTACAAACCATTCTCCGCTTTTATTATTTTTTGTTGTACATAAGCTTATTAGTTTATGGTTTTTATCAATATCAGCAAACATTGGATACGGTATTACCGGGTTTGCTCGGCAAGTCATTGGACAATCTAGTTTTTTATGAGCAACTATCCAATTCATCTTTATATTGGCATTTGCTACGGACGAAAGGCCCAACCGTCAGGGCCCCTGATAAAACGACTAAGGATAACTTTTTATAAAAATTTAAACATAAATTCTCCTTCATAAGGAATTGCTTACGTCACATTCTGCCAATGAGTGAGTTCTCAAAGGACACAAAACGTTATCTGCGAACCATATCATTGGTTATTGCAAGTTATGCCTCGACCATTGCCAGTATCTCATTTTTAACAAATAACAGGTTTTTGTAGATGGATTTTAAATCTTCTATTTTAGTTGAGTCAAACTGTTGCGAAATAAAATATTGATATTTATGACGTTCTAATTTTTTCAAGATAACAAAATGCCAATTGCCACCGATAATATAGGCTCCTTTGATGAATTTCCAGTCATTTAATTCAACCGCACTGATCAGTTCAGCTAACAATTGTGGTCTGGGATTGCCATAATCTTCATTTCTTTTAAACTCTTGAATAAAAAAATACGGTTTTTTGCTCTCGACTAACCCTTCGGATACGACAAAATCACAAGTACCATTTAAGATAAATTGATTCGTTTTGTAAGTCATTGGCAATTCATAAAAATCTCGAACTTTCTTGTCATAAGACTTAAACCGGATTTTATTCAAAATTGGCACGATAAAATTCACCTTTAAATCTTCTTCGCCATAAGTTTCAACCAAAGATTTATTATCTTCGATTAATTCTTTTAAAAACCTTTCGATTGAATTATCTATTACAATTGGATTTAAAAACCATTCATCGAAAATACCATCATCTAAGTTCTTTTCAATCTCAAATAACTTTTTTAACTCAGTATCTCTGATTTTACTGTATTGGTAAGTCGGAATCTGATTTTCATCTTTACCTTCTAAGAGACGAACTTTTCTTTTTAATTCATCTATTTCTTTTAACAGTTTTAATTCGATTTCACTATTCATAAAATGTCATTATAAGCCAACTTAATGACAGTGCGCTTAAAAGTGACCTCATTGAGTAAATGCATAAATATCTGGAAAAATAATCGAATCAATCCGAATTTAAATAACTCCAAACGGGCCCTCATTTTCGATAACGAATGATTGGTAAACATAAACTATGTTTCTATCATAGCGAGTATCTCATTTTTAACAAATAACAGGTTTTTGTAGATGGCTTTTAAATCTTCTATTTTGGTTGAATCGAAGTTTTGCGAGATAAAATATTGGTATTTATGAAGTTCCAATTTCTCCAAAATAACAAAATGCCAATTGCCACCGGTAATATAAGCCCCTTTGATGAATTGCCAGTCATTTAATTCAACTGCACTGATGAGTTCAGCTAATAATTGTGGTCTTGGATTGCCATAATCTTCATTTCTTTTAAACTCTTGAATAAAAAAATACGGTTTTTTGCTCTCGATTAACCCTTCGCTGACGACAAAATCTACCGTACCATTTAAGATAAATTGATCGGTTGCATAGCGCATGGGTAGTTCATAAAATCCGCGTATTTCCTTATCTCTTAATAGAAAATTAATTTTGTTAAGCAATGGACTTATCAAATAGATTTTCAAATCTTCTTCATTATAGCGCTCAATTAAAGATTTATTATCTGCGATTAAATCGGTTAAAAACATTTCTACTTCGTTATCTATTTCAGTTTGATTTAAAAACCATTCATCAAAAACATGATCATCTAACTTCTGCTTAATCTCAAATAACTTTTTTAACTCAGTATCTCGGATTTTACTATATTGGTACGTGGGAATTTGATTTTCATCGAAGCCCTTTAGGAGATTAACTTCTTTCCTTAATTCCTCTATTTCTTTTAATAGTTTTAATTCTATTTCACTATTCATAAAATGTCCTTTTGTTTGAATCAGAATTAGGAAGGAATACAACTCAACCGGTTTTTGCTATGGACGAAATGCCGACAGTCAGGGACCTCGATAAAACGAGCAAGGATAACTTCTTCTAAAAATTTAACCTGGTATCGGGGTCAGGTAATTGAGGTCAGAGTAAAATTAATTGATTATCTTGGGTATTATCTCTTATTTGATTGTCCGACTGGTGTCGTCCGGCTTTCCTTGCTGTTACTTTTGGTTAAATTTTCTATCTGTGTTGTAAATTGTTCATTAACTGGCGAAATTCTAACTAACCTTGTCATGACTCATCTTTTTAATTTTTAAAAAATATTATTATATTTAATTTGACGACTACCCCAATTATTCAAAGCCTAATGCCCAATGTTGAGCGGCACTTTCCATGGACGTCAATTGTCCGTTCCAACGCTTAGTTATCCTGAGTGACAATCGCCCGTAACGACTTGGAGAAGCGCAGGAAGTGCGGAGCGTTTCATCAGGATAACGCCTTGCTCAGCGGAAAAATGCGAGCACGAGCGAGTAGTTTTTCCGATGCAGCAACTTGTTATAACAAGTTCTCGGATGTAAAAGTACTAACATTTCCAACGATGTTCAACATCCATAAGGTTTACATTTTCATCAAATTCTCTCAATACTTCAATACAGTTTTCTCTTTGATAAAATTTTCGAGCTTCTGTGTTTTTTTCATAAGCCCATACAGTTATGTGGTCGCATCCTTCTTTAGCCAGGTCAAGTAGATGCTTGCCAACACCGTGTCCTCTAGAGTCAGGTACAACATAAAGTGCCCCTATATTATTTTCAGATCCTATATTTCGCACACAAAATCCTATTACTTTATTATTAAGCTCAGCAATCCACGTAGGCTCATTTTCAAATACATCTTTCCAGTACTTTTCCATAGGTTCTAAATCGTCTAGTTCTGGCATCCACGAAGTTTCATCTACCCAATCTCGTAGGATTGCCACACAATACTTTGAATCAGATGATTTGGCTTCTCGATATAAGTAAGTCATATAGAATTAAACTTATAACACCGTTCTTGAGCCGCCGAAGGTCGGCCTCCAAGATTAAGGTAGAATTAATTTGTGGTTATTGGGTGGGCAACGATAAGTCAATTACCCACCCTACCCGACTTACCAACCCATATGATAATAAGCCCAAATACGCTCAATATTCATTGGGAGCCATTCTTTATAGTAGCGCCAATTTTCGTACTTGGGAAGTTTCACGGT
>JADGDF010000076.1 GCA_016745055.1 Thiotrichaceae bacterium
TGGTGGATATACCGGAGCCCCTTTTGCCAAAGAAGTAAAACATAAACTCCAAGCAACAGTGGAAGTCGTCAAACGTAGTGAACTGCACACCTTTAAAGTTTTGCCCAAGCGATGGATTGTTGAAAGGTCTTTTGCTTGGTTAGATAAGTGTCGAAGACTTTGGAAAAACTGCGAAAGAAACCTCAATTCTAGTCTACAGTTCGTTATGCTAGCTTTTTTGGCTATCATTCTAAAAAAACTTTAAACAGGTTCTAAAGGCAGTGTTCATGACTTTACCCTATTCAAACAAAGTCTCAAGAAAGCTCAACTTGATGTCTCTATACGAGTTTAGCTGATAGCGGTTATCAAGGAATGGGAAGATACCATGCTTGTTGCCAAATCCCATTTAAAAAAACTAAGCTTTGCCCTTTGACTGAGGAACAAAAACAGGCTAACCGCCAACTGGATAAAATCCGTATTACTGTCGAACATGTAATACGAGCTCTTAAAATCTTCAAAATGCTTGCGCTTCGTTACCGAAATCGTCGTAAGCATTTTGCTCTACGGTTTAACCTTATTGCTGCTATATATAATAAACTAATTATTTAAGCTTGTTAACAAGTTATTTCGCAAAAGGTCTATACATTGGATTCTGATAAGCCGTAATCTATCCCCAAATGATACTGAGTTCATACTCTCGGAAATACGTGAGTGTCATGCATAGTTGTTCTTCATAACTTAGCTTAGGTGTGTTACCCAGTCTGGTTCGAGGTCTACACATTCACCATCTCTTCAAATAGTTCTTTACTTACTCCTAAATAGCGTTTAAACCTTTCATTTGATAAAACTTTCAGTTTTTCGTAGTTCATCTATTTCCTTAGAACCTGTTTAGTTCCTATAACCACTAGTTTAACTTTTCTCCCCATTTTTTCAATACCTTATTTCGCAATAAGTCTAATATTTTCTGAGGCTAAATTTAAAATAAAGCCTAATTCTTGAGGTATATCGACAACAGATTTAAAGTGTACAGCTCTACATGCCGCATATTCCCCCAATAACTCAGCATCTCGACAGCCACTCACAATCTGCTGGATTGTTTCAAGCGCAATCTTGCTTGAAGGCCGTACTTCCTGAGTAAACGTAATACCATATTGGGTTAATCTGGTTGAAATCCGATTCGTTAACTCAAGCCTATTTGCAACAAGTTTTAAACGATTACGCGTTAACACTCTTAACGTTTCCTGACCGCCTGAGACAATGGGCGTGGTTTTCCAAAGCCCTCCCATACAATGATGCGCCATTTTGCTGGCATCATACTTATCTGTTTTTTTCTTATCCTTACCCGCCAAGGCTGGATTAATCACAATGGGCCGCATTCGACTAGAAAAATGGCGGATAAACGGAAAATGATAAGTTGACATCGACTCAATCACAAAATTAAACGGGGGTTCTAAACCCACTAACACATCTTCACAAATCCAATGTTCAATTTGTTCAATTTTTAACGCATTAATATCTGTTTTTCTTGCAAAAACAGTCACTTATCCTGAGTTATAATCAGGCAAAGCAATAGACACAAAAGCAAATAATTTATGGACATCAATCCCAATACCATAAGGCAACCATTCGGCAGTATTGGTTTCTTTTTGAACCACATCAAACAGTGTTTTATCTTTTCCCAAAAAGGCCATGACGATTTGCTCTACGTTAAAGTTATTTAAACTCGTTCTCTGCTCTCAAAAATGGGAGACTGGAAAATAATCTACTATTCGTGCTCTT
Source organism: Thiotrichaceae bacterium (assembly GCA_016745055.1). Classification (GTDB taxonomy): domain Bacteria; phylum Pseudomonadota; class Gammaproteobacteria; order Beggiatoales; family Beggiatoaceae; genus JADGDF01. The sequence continues at coordinate 1,759 of JADGDF010000076.1, forward strand.
GCATTCGTGCTCGTTGACGTAATGCAGCAATGGCGACATCGGTTTGTTCGTAAAAACGTCTCCCCGCCCAAACTTCTATAACGCGCTCAAAGGCACAATGAATCAGACGGGCTTGACCAACAACTACAAATAGTCTTTACTATCTGTCTTTCTTCATTGGACGAGTTAAGATATAGGTATAAATGAGTAATAAATCAAGCACAAATGAGGGTGATTTAAAAATAGGTCAAAGACTATACAAAGTCAGAACTAGTAATAGGCTGAAACAAAAAGAGTTTTCAGAAAGATTAAATATACCTTTAAGAAGTTACCAAAACTATGAAAGGGGAGAAAGAGGAATCTCAAAAGAACTCAGTTGTGCTCTTTTAGAGACATTTGGAACAGATCCATCTTGGCTTTTGACAGGCAAAGAAAATACTCACAAAGCAGTAGATAAAGAATTGATGATAGAGTGGTTAACTCAATGGCTAGAAAGTGCAGACGAAAAGAATCAGATTTGGCTGGAAATACAGATGAAGCGGTGCTTTCCCGAGTTTGAACAATGGGAAAAACTCAAACACCAAAAAATGCGCGATTAAAACGAATTTCATAGCAGAAATGAGAGCAGAAATTCTCCCTGATGTGAGTGAAGTAGTAGAAGAAACAATTGAGAATCGGGCTGAAGTCAAGTCTTTTGATCAAAGCAAGTTGAAGCATGTTGAAACTCAAGAGAAAAATCCCTTACCAACAGTAACTACTCTTGAAAAAGAACACTAATTCGCAAGGTGGATAAGCGATAGCATCTCCACCATTTGAAGGAAATTACACGAAATTTAACTACTGATGTTACGCGCTGTATGGATTACATAACTTTTTTGTTTTGTAATTTTACGATATGCTAATGGGAGCTTCCTCCATCTACACCCTTCACTTAAAACATATAAAATTGTTTCAAGGCATCGGCTTAATTCTATAATAACTAGGAAAACTCTTTCCTTCTCCAAAAAACTTGAAAACCATATCAAAGCTATATGATATATTATCAATTATTAAAATAAATACATGAATAATTTATATATAACTACTTCTGGTGCACTACCAACAATTTAAAGGTAGGAGTTTTAAACTAGCAACAATGGTACAATAAATGTGAAATATTGAAAAAAAGCTACTAGCCTCCAAAACTACCTTAAATTTACACCAAGCTATCTAGTCGTATGTCATACAAGTATTTTCCAATTATTACTGTATTGATTTTAGGTATCATGCTTTCTGCAACCAGTTTTTTTGCAGTGCGATATTTAGAAAATAATTATACCAAAAGTCATTTTAATAATGCTGCACAAGAACATATTTGGTCGATACAAAAAGCAATAGAAAATGCTTTTGAAGTGCTTCATGCGACCTTTTCACTCTATGAATCTTCTCAATATGTGACACGGGAAGAATTTAATGCTTTTTCAACTCCATTTTTAGGCCGCCATCCTTATATTTTAGCGCTTAACTGGGTGCCCTACGTCACGCATGAAAAACGTCAAGGTTATGAGCAAGCTGCGCGTATTGATTATCCTGAATTCCATTTTTTTGAACGGAATAGGGTCAATGAGTTTAGTATCGCTACCATGCGCACGGCCTATTTTCCGGTTTACTATCATGTACCGCTTAAAAATGCTAAAAAAATTTTAGGATTTGATTTAGGGTCTGAAGAGCATTTTCTCAGTGCTATGGCACAAGCAAGGGATACGGGATTATTACAATCAACCAAACGTTTTAAGTTATTGATGCGTAAAAATATGGAAGCAGAACAGTTTGGCATCACTGTGTTTTACCCAATCTACGATAAAGGAAGTCGCCCGCAAAATACAGCTCAAAGACGTGAGTCTATACGTGGGTTTATTATGGGGGTGTTTAGGATTCAAGACATTGTTGAACGGGCCATTGAAAATCTTGCCCAAGCAGAGATTAATATTTATGTAAAGGATTTATCAGCAAAATATGCAGAAAGCTTCCTGTATGTACATCATTCACATGAGAATGAAATATTACAAACAACCCATGTAATGCGCCTTGATAAAAATATTCCTGTTGGTGGGCGCACTTGGTCTATCACTGTTGTCGCAAGTTCACTTTTCCCTATTTATACGATTACTTGGCGTTCTGGTAGTAGCCTATTATTGTGGCTGTTAATCACTTTTTTAATCATTGCCTACTTACGTAAATCAATCATCTGTATGGTAGATTTACAAAAAGAAGTCGCTCAAAAAACACTACTTTGGAAAGCTCAAAATCAACAATTACAACGTGAAATTAATGAACGTCAACAAGCTCAAAATAGTTTGCACCATAGTGAACAACGTTTTCACACAATTTTAGATAACTTACCTGCATTAGTATATCTACAAGCAAAAGATTATACGATTCCTTATACAAATCAATATTTTAAAGATCATATTGGTGAACCTCACAATATTCCTTGTCATAAATTGTTGCAAAATCGAGATGAACCTTGTGAGCTTTGCCCCACTTCGCACGTGTTTGATGATCCTTCTATGCCGTATATTTGGAATAACGCGGTCATTAAACAGCGTGTTTATCAGCTTTATGATTATCCTTATACTGATAATAGTGAAGGTCAGTTTTTTATCCTTAAAATGGGTATTGATATCACTGAGAGGAAAAAAGCGGAGGATGCGTTACGTGAAAGTGAACTTTATTGGCATACTCTGTTTCAAGAAGCACGTACAGGTTTATTACTTGCACGTATGGATGGTACCCCAGTAGAAATGAATTCAGCCTTTGCTGCAATAATAGGTCATTCAATCAAAGATTTTTTTGATAAGCAATTAACTTTTTTTGATGTTACAACACCCAACTACGTACAAGCTGAAAAAGAAGAGATTATAAAGTTTTTTAAAGCCCGTGAAACAGGACATTATGATCCTGATGAATTTCATATTTGTAGATTAGAAGAAAATACTTGGCGTTTTGGCCCATACGAAAAAGAATTTATACATAAAGCTGGACATGCTGTATTTGTAAGAACATCAGGCATTATCATTGAAAGGCACGGGGAACCTCTCATTTGGGCAAATGTAGAAGATATTAGTGATCAAAGACAGGCCGAAATTGAGTTAGGTCAGAGTCAACAAAGAATCCATCACCTATTTGATTCTCCATTGATGGGGGTTACTTTTTACTCGCCAAGCAAGGGTTGGTTAGAGACTAATGATAAATTGTGTGACATCTTTGGCTATACGAGAACAGAACTTAAGACACGGACCTGGAAGGATTTAACGCATCCTGACGACCTTGAAAAAAACGTGCAGCAGTATCAAAAGCTGGTAGCAGGAGAAATTGATAATTATTCTTTTGATAAACGTTATATTCGCAAAAATGGGGAAATTATTTACGCCACTTTATCAGTTAATGCCGTACGTCATCAAACAGGTGAAATTGACTATATTGTGGGTATTATCCAAGATATTACTGGACGCAAACACGTTGAAAATACATTAAGAGAAAAAGAAGAATTTTTGTGGTCAGTCCTTGATAATATTCCTCAGCTTATTTCTTGGAAAGATAGCAATCTAGTATTTCAAGGATGTAACAAGGCATTTGCTAAGTTAGCAAAATTAAGGACGCCAGATGACATTATTGGTAAAACTGATTTTGATTTACATTGGGAAAATAAATCTCCTGAATTACAGCAACGCGATTTGACTGTTATTAGTGGAAACAAAGTGATGACACGTTATGTTGATCAACTTTTCATTGCTGAAAAACACTTTATTTGGTTAGAAACAACTTGTACGCCTTTACATGATGCCAATGGTGTTGTCATTGGTCTTTTAAGTAGTAGTGAAGATATTTCTAAACGAAAAAATGCCGAACAACTATTGTGCGATTATAATCAAGAATTGACCAAAGAAGTTGAAGTCAGAACCCATGAACTTGCAGAAAAAAATGTATTGTTACAAGCTTCTTATGAAAGATTCACAACCGTACTAGATAGTTTAGAATCTGCTGTTTATGTCTCAGATATGGATAGTTGTAAAATTTTGTTTGTCAATCAATATGCAACTAAATTGTTTGGGAAAAGCTTAGTTGGCAAGTTATGCTGGCAAGAAATTCGACTTAATCAAGCACAATTGTGCAAGATGTGCACTAATGAATGTTTGATTTCTTCTGAAGGTAAGCCCATTGGTATACACACTTGGGAATCCAAAGATGAACATTCAAATTATTGGTTTCTTATTCAAGACAGAGCAGTATCCTGGGATGATGGCCGTTTAGTTAAGTTATCTGTTGCTACCGATATTACAGAGCGTAAACAAGTTGAAATCGCTATTCAACAAAGTGAAGCTCGTTTCCGGGCTGTGTTTAATAATGCCACCGTAGGCATTAGCATTGTCAATTTACAGGACCAATTTATTGATGTTAACAAAACCTGGACAGATATGCTGGGCTATTCTCACCAAGAATTATTGCAATTATCAAACTTGGATATTACTTATCATCATGATTTATCCATCTCCAAAGATAAATTTCAATCCTTAGTTGAAGGAAAGATTTCACACTATCAAATAGACAAACGTTTGATGCATAAAGATGGTACAGTCGTTTGGGTGAATCTTTGGGTTTCAGCTATTCATAACACTTCAGGTGATATTGACGTACTGGTTGGCATTGCTTTTGACTTAACTAAGCGAAAGAAAGCTGAACAAGCTTTAAAATCCTCATTAGAATGGCAAGAAGCCATTTTTGATAATAGTACTGTTGGTATTTTGGTAGTGACTGGAAAAAGAATCATTACAGAGGCTAATAATAAATGCTTACGCATGTTTGGATATCAACTTAATGAGATTCAAGACTGTTCTGCTGAAATATTACACGCATCACATGAAAGTTTTTTAAATTTTGGCGATCAATTTTATATTAAAACGATTCAAGAAGAAGTGGTAGCTATCGAATATCAATTCAAAAATAAAAATGGGCAGTTATTTTGGGTAGATATTAGCGGACGTGCCATTGATTCAAATGATATTAGTAAAGGTGTGATTTGGGCTTTGATTGATATAACCAAACGTAAGACCGCAGAAGAAAAACTACAGCATGCAAAAGAAGTAGCTGAAGCGGCTAATCGTTCTAAAAGTGTATTTTTAGCCAATATGAGCCATGAACTTCGTACCCCACTCAATGGTATTTTAGGTTATGCGCAAATTTTTCAAAAGGCCACAAATTTAACGGAAAAACAGCATGAAGGTGTGAAGATAATTTACCGTAGTGGTCAGCATTTGTTAACCTTGATTAATGACATTTTAGATCTGTCCAAAATTGAAGCAGGAAAACTAGAAATACAAGCAGAGCACTTTAATTTACCTGAATTTTTGCAAGATATCGTGCAGTTATTCAGTTTACGAGCTGAACAAAAAGGCATTCAATTTAATTATAAGCAATTCCCCCCTCCTTATTCTCTTGTCAAAAACGAAGAAGAAATGGAACGTTTTCCTGCTATTGTGAATGCAGACCAAAAGCGATTGAGACAGATTTTGCTCAATTTACTCAGTAATGCCATTAAATTTACAGAACAAGGCTATGTAAATTTTAAAGTTATTTATCATAATAAATTATTTCGTTTTGATGTAGAAGATTCTGGTTGTGGCATTTTAAAGAAAGAAATTGCAAATATATTTAAGCCTTTCAGACAAGCAGGTAACTATGCTTCTCAAGTAGAAGGAACAGGATTGGGGCTGCCCATTAGCAAAAAGCTGATAGAAATGATGGGAGGCAATATTCACGTAGAAAGCTTAGAAGGGACTGGCAGCCTATTTTGGTTTGAAATTCCTTTAGATGTTATTTCATTTACCTTAAATGTTCACTATTCTCAAAATGATTCAAGTACAATTACGGGTTATCAAGGTCGACAACGCAAAATATTACTGGTTGATGATAAAGAGGAAAACTTATTAGTATTACAAGCGATACTTGAACCATTGGGTTTTCTGATTGAAAAAGCTTATGATGGCAAAGATGGGATAGCAAAAGCTGAAGTATTTGAACCTGATATTATCATTACTGATTTGATTATGCCGCATATGAATGGTTTTGAAATGGTAAGCCAACTTAGGCAAAATCCTGACACAACTTTACCCATTATTGCGATTTCTGCCAGTGTATTTGAAGAAGATCAACAAAAGAGCCTAGCGGCTGGTTGTGATGATTTTATTGCCAAACCTATTGATATGAACCTATTTTTAGATAAACTGCGCTATTATTTAAAACTTATCTGGCAGTGCCAGGAAAGTCAGCGACGAGTGACACCAAAGGATGAAGTCAATATTGCGGAAATAGTTATGCCATCTTTAGAACAGCAATCAAAAATACTTGATTTAGCCTTAATGGGTGACATTGGTGGTTTATTTGATGCATTGGATGAACTAGAACAGATGAATAAACAGTGGCAGGCTTTTACCAATCATATCCGCAAGCTGGCAAGAAATTTTAAAACCAAACAAATTTGTGAATTTATCCAAGAGTCAAAAACTAATGCCTAAAATTTAGACGCAAATAGTGACTTGATACGATAACCATTTAATAACCTGTTAGCAGAATTGTAAGTAGGTACTCCCATGCAACCACAAGACAGAAAAGTTGTTTTTATTACCGGCGGTGCAAAACGTATCGGGGCAACCATTGCACGACATGTGCATAAAGCAGGCATGAATGTAGTTATTCACTACCACCATTCCGAAACAGCCGCTCATACCTTACAAACTGAATTAAATAGACAACGCCCAGATTCAACCTTGTTATTACAAGCTGATTTGCATAATGTCTCTAAATTAAACAGCATGATTCACCAAATTATTGAATATTATGGACGCCTGGATGTTTTGGTGAATAATGCGTCTAGCTTTTATCCTACGCCAATAGGGCAAATAACAGAGCATGACTGGGATGATTTATTAGGCACCAATGTAAAAATTCCTTTATTTTTATCCCAAACTGCCGCACCACATTTAACTAAAGTAGAAGGTTGTATTATTAATTTGGCAGATATTCATGCAGAACGTCCCTTAAAAACACATCCCGTTTATAGTATTGCCAAAGCAGGTATAGTGATGTTAACAAAATCACTCGCTAAAGAATTAGGACCTCATGTGCGTGTGAATGCTATTGCGCCAGGTGTAATTTTGTGGCCACAAAAAGATATAGATGAAGTGACAAAACAGCGCATTATATCCATGATTCCACTCAAACGACATGGCGATCCTAATGATATTGCACAAGCAGCCTTATTTTTAATGCAAGATGCAAATTACATCACAGGACAAGTTATTGCTGTGGATGGGGGACGTACGGTAAATCAATGATACTTAGAAACAGGAATTAAATAACTTCTATAAGTTTTCAATCAAACCTGGCAGGTTTTTAAAACCTGCCAGGTGGAGAACTACACGCACGGTTCACAGGGAGGGAAGAGCTGAAAAGTTTTTCCCTACCCCTATAGTAAATAGTAATTTATAATCAATTGGTTATGATTATAATGTGCGGAATATCGGTCTAATTATAGCGAAGTATAGCCTTGCAAATAATATTAATTTCTAACGTTGTTTCAAATAAATTACCAACCATACAAAAAAACTTACAATCAGGCCAGAGCCCATGCTTAATGCGACTGAAATACCCGCAGGGAACCAAGCTTTTAATAACCAAAAATCTGTCTCTGTATTTAATTCAGCTATTGGAAACTGTCCGGCGACAGAAGCAACAATGGCACCTGCGGCTAATCCTATCCCCCATATGGCTATGTTTTTTTGAAGATCACGATCGCGAGTTTCTTCCAGAATAGCCACGCTGGTGCGAATGTATTGAATCAAATTGTCTAATCGCCCTAATTTAGGGCTAAAACCTTCATAATCCCTAATCACTTGAGGCTGATATTTTTCTTTAACAAAGGTTGCAAATTCAGCTAACAGTGTCAAATCCAGGTTAGATTTGTTAGTTAATTGATCTAAGCGCTTTTGATAATTATCCGTATTAATCTCAATCGTATGACGCTGACTATTGAGTTCATCCAAATGGCTAGTGTAGTCAGAAAGAACCTGCCAAGCTTGATTTAAGATCGTTTGTAATTGCTCGGGGCTTGGCGTTTCTCTCCGCAATGCCTGTTCACAGGACTGAATTTTCTTTGCCCCTTGTTTAAGTTGATTAACCAATTGGCAACGCTGTTGATAAGCCCAAGTGACTTTATGTCGATAACACAATAAATGCATCCAATCTGTAAAATAATGATGTTCTTGCTCAAATACCTTTTTATTTCTATAAAGTAAAATAATAACGTGAGGTTGGCTCGCCTCACACAGAATGATGTTGTCGTCTAATTTCTGTGTTTCAAAAGTACTATTAGGACAAAGGATAGAACAACAATTTTTTATTAATTCATCACTATTTTCTAAATTATCAATTAATGCTGAGAAAACCCATGTTTACCCTAATGAACCCGCTTGATCATTAACAGCTTCTATGAGGAAAGTTTGCAAGTTTTGAAGCCAGATTAATGTGTCATTATCAAAATTTCCCGTTAATGAACAATTCACGAGTAATCCATAACTATCATGCAGTTGTACTGGATAATAATAGCCATCATAAATAGGAAAGTCTGTTTTATGAGGCAATGGAATATTCCGATTTTCTACTAGTTCAACGTAATCTTCTTCAGAATCCGATTGAATGAGAAATGTATCTTTTGGCAGCTTTTTTAAAAACTGTTGGGTATTTTGCTTAATTTCTTCATCACTTTGTCCTAAACCTTCGTGCACATCATAAAGATATAAATTTAAAGTCGGATAGTGAAATATATTATTTTTTATCCCTGTTGAGTTGTTCACTTAGGGATTGTAGTTTTTGTTGGGCAGTTTGCTGGGGATTCTCACTACGCAAAATCACCACGGCAAGATTTGTAATTTCCGTACTATATTTGTTGGGTGGAGTAGGTAATGCACTGCGAGTGATTGCCATGTCCAACGTTTCTTGCTCAGGCAAGTGTTGCAATATGTTGGAATTATCTTCGAGTTGTGTTTTAAATTGGTTATAAATAGTTTGTAAATCAGCTTTTTCCGCTAGAATCATGTCAATTTTACCTTGAATTGCAGACCAATCAAGATTTTCAGATTGCAAATGAGAGAGTAATTGTATTAATGCAGAATGTTGAATATTTTGCGTTTGGAGTGTGAGCAAAAATGACAGTAAGTTGATGTTGTTCATAGTATTAGTGTGGTTGTGGTATAGTAGATTATAGCTAAAGCGAAATAATATGTCATAATAGTGAGATGACTTATCCATTCCAATTTAGAGAGCATGTATTTGCAACCAAACGAAAAGATAATTTAACCTTTGAAGAAACAGCGAAGCGTTTTAATATTCCGGTTCGTAGCTTATTCCGTTGGCAAAAAAAGATAGAGCCTTGTCTAAAGCGTAATAAGCCTGTGACAAAGATAAACATGCAAGCACTGGAAGAGGATGTAAAAACTTATCCTGATGCTTATCAATGGGAAAGGGCACAATGTTTAAAAGTGGCTGAACGTACGGTGAGTGACGCTTTGAAGCGATTGGGTGTCAGCTATAAAAAAACGTTCACACATCTAAAAGCAAACGAAGAAAAACGTGCTGCTTTCAAAGAAAAAATCAACCAATATCAAGCTGAAGGTAAGCCTTTGGTTTACTTAGATGAAAGTGGCTTTGCCAAGAGTATGCCTAGGCGTTATGGTTATGCCCCAAAAGGTCAACGATGTTATGAGCTTCATGATTGGCAAGCTAAGGGCAGAGTGAATGCAATTGGAGCAATCTGCAATTTTAGTTTCCTAACTGTGGATTTATTTGAAGGCAATATCAATGCGGATGTTTTTTATGCTTGGGTTACCAATGCTTTATTGCCTAGTATTCCTCAAAATTCGGTAATCATTATGGATAATGCATGTTTTCATAAACGTAAAGATATTATTGAAGCCATTGAAAATACTTCTCATATGGTTGAATTCTTGCCTGCTTATAGCCCAGAATTGAATCCAATTGAAAAAAATGGGCTCAAGCCAAAGCTCTTAGAAAACGTCATCGGTGCGACTTTGAAAGCTTATTCCCACATTATTTTTAAATGTGACATATTATATGCGGTGACTATAGTTGGAAGAAGCCAGAAATTCTCCTCAATGTCTCAAGGTAACTATACTCAATAAACCTCAAAAGTGGAGTCACATCAATAGCTGTGCATTCTTCCAATGAGTCAAGATAAATATCTCGGTAATCTGTCATGATGACATCATAGTAAAATCCATGAATCAGCATAACGTAATCTCCGACAGCTCTTGCAATGCGCCCATTTCCATCCTCGAAGGGATGAACGCTGGCTATGAGGTAGTGAATCTCAGCGGAGACTTGCAGGACATCAAAGAAATTAGAGCGTGTGATTGGTCCAATACAAAAGAGTCGTTCATTAATGCCTTGAAACTGTTGATGCAAACTCTCCGCTATCATCGAATGATGGGGTGGTCGATGCGCCATTCCCTTTATCCGAACCTCATCCTGTCGAAACCTGCCAGATGCTTCCTGCATACTTTCTCTAAAGACGGTTTTATGCATTTCGAGCAAAAGAGAAATTGAGAACTCTTCCTTTTCAACCGCTTTATCCTCAAGCCAACGAAGCATTTTCTCTTGTCCCCTTAGCTCATTCGAGGCATTCAAATAGTGATGAGAAATCAGCGACTTATCTGGTACTCCTGCATTGTGGAGCAGAACCTGAAGAAAAATTCGATCTACCCTTTTGTCTTCTATAGCATTGGAGTGAACGGCCTTCAGGCATCGAAGAGCAGTCATAGCCTCCATCCTGGCGATAGAATTACGCTCGCCCATTTCCTTTAATTGGAAAAAAGTCTCAACTAACTCTTCTCTTTCCCTTGACGTTAAAACAGTGTAGCTCACTTCTTACTCCCTTCAGGCATTCATTTAGAGGTACATGTCATACTTTTCATTGTTTTTATCCATTGCCCAATCCCAAAGGACTAATGCCAACGTTAAGCCAATCTACCTGGCTAAAAATACGCATGGATTTATCCGTAACAAAGATTATGCGATTTCAATTTGGTCGATAATTTGTTCAATCAATGTGACACTAGGCTGTACAATTTCTTTTAAGTGCTCTGCAATAGCATCAAAGTCAATTTTCTCATCTCGTAAAATATTAGTAAAGCTTATCGAACTTTGAGAACAAAGAGTGTCACTACGCTGGTTTTGAGGTGCTCAGTTGTAACCAACGTCTTCTCATATGCCACGGACTAATTCAAGATACTGTGATTTATATTTTGTTTGGTAAAATTCAAATATATGTTTTCCTTTTTCTACTCAATTCTGTGTGCAACTGACGTTTCACATCACTAGCCGCCAAAAGTATTGCGTAGCAAAGTAGAACAATGCTCTTGGCGGTCTGAATGAATGTGATTATTATTTCTCCGTTTCATATACAGCGGCATTTTCTCGAAAAATATTCAATTGTTTTTTATGCTCAGCAAGGTTTACTCTATCAGCATTAATAATTTTATTATAAATATATTGGAGTTCACTATCAGGTGTTTGTTTCTCCAAAAACCTAAAAGAAGATGCAGCCACATACTCCAGGTCACTATCAATAGAAATCCAGTTTCTTTGTTCTAGTTCGGCAACATACCCTGTTGTATTTGAACCTGAAAATATATCAACTACAACATTTTCTGGTTCAGTGAGAAATTTAATAAAAAATTCAGGAAGTTTTGCAGGAAATCTTGCAGGATGTCGTTTTGCTCCGATAGCTTTACAACCAGACATGTAAGCTCCATTTGATTCAGAATTTGGAATTTGCAATAAATTTGAAGGAATAGCTCCTCCATTATCTTTACCAAAACTTTTACCAATATCATGCCCTGATGGACGTTTCATTGGGTCATAATATTTAGCAGGATCATCTAATAGCTTTTTCATTCTATGGCTGTATTCAACTAAAATATTTTTTGCATTAGCTTTTGGATATTCTGTTTTACTAAACCACCAAACGGTATTTACGGAATCTTTCACTCGGATTTTACGTTTATTAACCCACTCAATAGGACTAGGTAGTTTTGAAGGATTAAACCAATAAAAATCCTCAGCTAGAAAAAAACCTAAATCATCACAAAAATGTATTGGAACCCTAAAGTTATAAAGACTTCGTGCAGGTACACCTTTTCTATAAGCTCCACCAAGGTCAAGAACAAAACTACCGTCAGGTTTTAGTTTTTTTAATACAATCTTTGCAAAAGATGATATCCAATCAAGATATTCATGCTGTTCTTTGTTTCCATATTCCTTCTTCCTTTGTAGTGCAAAGGGCGGGCTAGTCATAACTAGATTAATACTGTTATCAGGAAATTTGGAAAGAATATTTAAAGAATCTCCACAATAAGCTTTACCTCGTTCAGTTGTGTAGGCAGGAGTAATATCTAACTGAGGTAAAAAAATATTTTCTGTCGTTTTCATTTATTTCGCTACTTATAGTCTGTAGACCTAAAGTCATCATTATCTCATATTATACACTTATGTCTGCAAACAATACTACACCAAAAGCAAGAAAAATATTTTCTAAAAATTTGAAAAATTTTCGGAAGAAAAATAACGTTTCTCAAGAAGAACTTGCTGATTTATCTGGATTACATAGGACATATGTAGGTTCAGTTGAACGTGGAGAACGAAATATATCCATTGATAATATGGAGCGTTTAGCAGATGCACTACAAATTAAAATTACGGATTTGCTAAATGACAATGACTCCACATTCTGATATTAAAATTTTTAACGCACTTTACCCAAATGTTCTGAAATTACAGGAATTAGCTGAAAAACATGGCATTAATGATATTTTTCAAGATAATGGCGGTAAATTATTACAGATGCTACTGCTCACTGGGTTAGAAGATTTGCCAGGTAGAGAAGGAAATGATGCTAAAGATAGATATGGCAACGAATATGAATTAAAATCAGTTAATACATTATTGACCAAAAGCTTTTCAACGCACCATCACATGAACCCTACAATTATTGAAAAATACCGACAAGTTAACTGGATTTTTGCAGTTTATGAAGGGATTCGTTTGCTTTCCATTCATCAACTTTCCCCAAATGATTTAGAATTCTACTACTCAAAATGGGAAACAAAATGGCATGATAATGGTGGGAAAGACATAAATAATCCAAAAATTCCACTGAAATATGTGATAGAGCATGGAAAGTTAATTTACAGGGCATAACAATAGAATTCAGCAATTATTTGGACGAATATTTTTTGTGAACATGATTCAACCTCTAATTGTTATATTTTAGAGTTAATTATATACCCCGCCGTCCAAACCGCTGAAACACTCCCACCAACCCTTTCGACAAAAACACTGTCACCAACACAAATAATGTGCCCAATGCGAACAACCAGACTTCGGGCAATGCGGCAGTGAAATAACTTTTCGCGTAGTTAACCAATAATGCGCCCATAGCCGCGCCATAGAGTGTGCCACGTCCACCGATAGCGACCCAAATGACGATTTCTATTGAATTTAGCGGTGAAAATTCTCCAGGGTTGATAATACCCACTTGCGGCACATACAAAGCTCCGGCAATACCTGCCAGTACGGCGGAGAAGGTGAAAATGGCTAGTTTGAAGTGTTCTACTTTGTAACCAACAAAACGAGTCCGGTTTTCGGCGTCACGAATTGCCACTGCCACACGACCCAAGCGAGAGGTCACAATCGCACGGCAGGCGATGTAACCTAATGCGAGAAGCAGACTGCTGATCACAAATAGTACTAGGCGCGTACTATCGGCTTGCAGGTTAAAACCTAGGATGTCTTTGAAATCAGTAAGGCCATTATTGCCACCAAAACCCATTTCATTACGGAAAAAAGCCAGCATCAACGCGTAAGTCAAGGCTTGGGTGATGATGGATAAATACACGCCCGTGACCCTCGAACGAAACGCAAACCAGCCAAATACAAAGGCCAATAAGCCAGGGATGAGCATGACCATCAAGGCGGCAAACCAGAACATGTCAAAGCCGTACCAAAACCACGGCAGGCTGTCCCAGTTCAAAAATACCATGAAGTCTGGCAGCAAGGGATCACCATATACGCCACGCTCGCCGATTTGGCGCATTAAGTATATTCCCATCGCATAGCCGCCCAAGGCAAAAAAAGCCCCGTGTCCCAAGCTGAGAATGCCGAGATACCCCCAAGCGAGATCAACCGCCACCGCTAACAGGGCAAAAGCTAAGTACTTGCCTAACAAGGTGATTGCATAAGTAGATATGTGCAAAGGGCTGTCGGTTGGAAAAGCTAAATGGAGAATGGGCACGACAAGTGCGACTGTCAGGAGCAAACTGAGAAAAATTTTGCCACCTGTATCTTTTTTGAGCATGTTAAGGATAAACATAGGTTTCCTTTTTTAACGAATACATAAAACATCAATACCAATATCTAACTTTTGCCAAACTTTATCCGTTGTCATTACAGGTAAATTTAAACAAATGGCTGTTGCTAAACAAGCACGATCTCCCAGTGACAAACCAAAAGCACGGGTTAACGGTCGTAACTGTCCTGTCTGGTGAGCCATTATTTGGTCAAAAGGAATAATTGTAAATGTTAACTCTTTGAAAATATTATTGATTTCTTCATTTGGCACACCAACTTCATAGAGTTTGCTATAAGCTTCAGCAACATTTACTGTACTCATTACTGAGTTAGATAATACTTTTGTTACTTGCTCCATACCTATTTCTTGGTTCAACAAGCATAATATGGCTGAAGCATCCAGAACTGTTCTATTCATGTTCTGCTTCACGTCGACGTTCTGCTATTAATTCGTCAGCCAAGCTGCGCCCAGCCGGGATGTAATGCCTCACTCGCTGTTGTGCACGTTCAACCGCAGATGGTTTCATAGCTTGTGTATCAACGGTACTTAATAACTGCTCAATGATTAGCCAATCTTGATAATCAATTTGTACAGCCAATGGATGCATCGCCTCGTCAGTCAAAATTTTTTTATTAATGTTTAACATGAGATACTCACCTGTGTCATTTTCTATGAGTATAGCATTGTGATTTAGGTTTCTGCTGCACGACCTTTTTGTGGGAATAATCCCCTCGGCCATTTTTGAATAAATAAGATAATGAATACCAACACAAGAATTTTGGCTAACACCGCACCTGACCAAGGTTCGAGGAATTTGTTGGCAATGCCAAGACTCATGCCGCTGACCAACGTCCCCCAAAGATTTCCTACGCCACCAAATACCACTACCATGAAACTGTCAATGATGTAAGCTTGCCCTAGATTGGGGCCGACATTGGTGAGCTGACTAAGTGCGACACCCGCCACACCTGCGATGCCTGAGCCAAGGCCAAAAGTCATAGCGTCCACCCATTCCGAGCGCACACCCATGGCACGCGCCATATTGCGATTTTGGGAAACAGCGCGGACTTGCAGCCCCAACAAGGTTTTTTTCAAAATCATGAATAACATAGCAAACACTAGCAAGCAAAAAATAATGATATAGAGGCGATTGTAGGTCAGCGATAATGCGGCATTAATTTCCCAAGAACCACTCATCCAAGTAGGTGTTTCTACTGAACGATTTAAGGGTGAAAAGATCGAGCGCACAGCTTGTTGCAGAATGAGGCTGATACCAAAAGTGGCCAGTAAAGTTTCCAGCGGACGTCCATATAAAAAACGAATCACCCCACGTTCAATGGCAATGCCCACTAGCCCCGAGACAATAAATGCCACTGGAATTGCCAACAGTACGGATGCACCAATAGAGTTAGGCATTAATAACTGGATCACATAAGTCGTATATGCACCCAGCATAATCAGTTCACCATGTGCCATATTAATCACACCCATTACGCCAAAGGTAATTGCTAAACCAATAGCTGCAAGCACTAGCACCGACCCCAAACTCAACCCAAAAAATAAGTTTTCTAGAAAACCGTAAAATTGCAGCTTACTGTCCATGTTTTGCAACACTTGTTTAAGCCGAGCCGCGAGCACGGGATCATTGGTTTGTTGCTGAAGGGTTTGCAGGCGATTGCGCACCACAGGGTGAATACTATTATTCAGGGTTTCCACTGCTGCCATGTGCAGGGTTTTGTCCTCAGAACTGAGTTGTCCCAAGGCAATGACCGCACACATGGCTTCTTGAACTGGACGATCAGATTCTTCTGCCAACAAAGGCGACAGCAGCGCGGCATACTCAGGACTAGGGCGATCAAGCATTTGCTCCACAGCAGCCAGACGCTTTTCTCGTTCAGGACTGCGCAAATCCATCACCGCTAAGGCGGCACGAATTTGACCGCGCAGTTGGTTATTTAGAGTAATTTTCTTGAGTTTTCTTTTTTTGATGGTGCCAAGGGCTTCATGACTCAGCGCATCGACCATCACATAGCTAGAGTCTTGTTTATCGGCAATGACTAAACGCTTATCGTTTTTGATGTAATACAGTCGTGCTTCTAGCCAGGTATTTAGCAGAGTTTTCGCAGATTCGTCAGCTTGTTCGGCTAATAAGTTGACGGCTTGAGATTTGTCACCAAAGCTCTTGGATTTCAACAGTGTGATGGCTTCATCCAGAGGGGTGGCACTGGCTGAGGTGGGATTAATCGCCAGTACGGTGAACAACACGAACCAAGCGAGGCATTTTTTTGTCAACATGGTTTAGCTTTTGTCTGATTAAAACGTTTGGGTGCAGGTTATAAACCTACACCCACAGATGCACTGTCTTATTATTTACGTCCAATCTATTCTATGGAGCTTTACTCGTAGTTTTGCCTTGAACACTTCGCGGTTTTCACGTTGTAATTACCGCAAGATAAAGGCGCGCGCCAGTCGGCAATAATATCTTTAGAACCAGGTAAGAAATCTGACCAAGCATCACCAGCGACTAAATTAGAGGTTTGCCAAACCACTTCAAATTGACCGTCGTCTTGAATTTCTCCAATTAACACGGGTTTGGTGATGTGATGATTTGGCATCATGGAAGAATAACCGCCGGTTAAATTAGGTACGGACACTCCAATAATTGCTGCTTGCACGGCGTCGGAATTGGTAGTACCTGCTTTTTCCACAGCTTTCACCCACATATTGAAGCCGATATAATGGGCTTCCATAGGATCATTGCTCACTCGTTCTTCACTCTCAATGAAAGTCTGCCAAGCTTCAATAAATTCATCATTGGCAGGCGCATCTACGCTCATGAAATAATTCCATGCGGCCAAATGTCCCACCAACGGTTTAGTATCAATACCAGACAGTTCTTCTTCACCTACGGAAAAGGCGACGACAGGAATGTCTTCAGCAGAAATACCTTGATTGCCCAGTTCTTTATAAAAAGGCACGTTCGCATCCCCATTAATGGTGGATACAACGGCAGTTTTTACGCCCGTGGAACCAAATTTTTTAATATCAGACACAATGGATTGCCAATCAGAATGACCAAATGGGGTGTAATTGATCATAATATCTTTTTCAGGTACACCTTTGGATTTCAAATAGGCTTCCAGAATTTTATTGGTGGTGCGAGGATACACATAATCTGTACCCGCCAATACCCAGCGTTTCGCGCCAATATCATTCATCAAATAATCCACAGCGGGAATGGCTTGTTGATTGGGCGCCGCTCCAGTGTAGAATACATTCTTAGAAGACTCTTCTCCTTCATATTGCACGGGATAAAACAATAAACCATTCAATTCTTCTACTACAGGCAATACAGATTTACGAGATACCGATGTCCAGTTACCAAAAATTGCTGCTACTTTGTGTTTGCTTAACAGTTCACGGGCTTTTTCTGCAAATAAAGGCCAATTAGACGCAGGGTCAACCACCACAGCTTCCAATTGTTTTCCTAGTAAACCACCTTTTTCGTTTTGTTTTTCAATCAGCATTAGCATAGTGTCTTTCAGGGTGGTTTCGCTGATAGCCATGGTGCCTGATAAGGAATGTAAAATGCCAACTTTGATGGTATCTGCTGCTTGAGTGAGGGAGCTTGTAGATAATGCGATGATTGCAGCCACACTTAAAACTAAAGTTTTAAATTTGCTTTTTAAAATGCTCATTAAAACTACCTCTTGTGTTGAAAATCAAATAAATAGGAATCGGTCGTTGCGTATTAGCAGAACACATGCCAAATTGATATTTACTTATAAATCAACCAATTGAATAGTTTTTGTTTTACTACATTCGAGATAAAGCACCATTCTAGCGCGTAACTGTACTCGCTTTGTTATAAAATAGTGCATGAGGTTGATTCGTTTCTAAACTATCAGCACCAAAAACATCAGCAATTCTCATTTTGTCCCTTAGTTTGGAACAGCATGTTGTTTTTTTAAGCCCCTCAATCATAAATATGAGCAACGCAAACCAACTATCAAAGCATAAATAAGTAGTTAAAGCGGGTAGAAATTGCTGGAAAATTGAAAATGAAAACAACAACACTTTTAAAATCAAGGGTTATCATTTTGAGCATAATTTTGGACATGGCAAGCAATTCCTTGTCGCTTTGTTAGCTAGCCTTATTATTCTGGCTTTTTTACTTCACACGGTTTTGGAGTTAATGGATGATAATTTCAAAATATTGCGAAAAACACTTTTTTCTCGAAAGTGTTTAGTCAGCGATTTGCCCGCTTTAACCACTTATTTATGCTTTGATAGTTGGTTTGCGTTGCTCATATTTATGATTGAGGGGCTTAAAAAAACAACATGCTGTTCCAAACTAAGGGACAAAATGAGAATTGCTGAATCGAATCAGCCCATAAATTATGATTTTACATTCCAAAAATGCAAAAATATTTCTTTCTTTACAACAAGTGTTTTCTATGAAACGAAATTGCAATGAGATAATACTTAGTCAACATGTGACCACTTATTTTGACAATAGAGGAATTACTTTATGCTAAAAATAGTATATAGTCATAGCCATTGAAAAGTCGTCAAATACAGATTTTTTAGGTAATTGGTTTATAATGCATTTCTGGCAAGCAATGACGAACTAACACTCGAAGAACAACAGGTTCTCAAAGCTAGGCACGGTCAAACAAAGGACAAGCGCCAAGCAGAGCATTTAAAAGCGGTTTACTTGCTGTCTTCAGGCAGGTCGGCAAAAGATGTGGC
>JADGDF010000077.1 GCA_016745055.1 Thiotrichaceae bacterium
GCTAAACGCTTTAAGGCATCACCGACTGTTCTATGTGCAACACCTAAACGTTTAGCTCTTTCCCATTGATAAGCGTCTGGATACATCTCTACATCCTCCACCAAGGCTTCCATATTAATCTTCGTCGCGAGTTTGTTACGGGTTGTACAAGGTTCAAGTTTGTTTTGCCAGCGAAAAAGCGTTCTGATTGGGATATCAAAACGCTCACCGGTTTCTTGGAAAGTCAGATTGTACTTCTCTTTGGTGGCAAATACTTTTTCGCGAAATTTAAGTGGGTAAGTCATGTATATATTATGACATATTATTACACATCAGCTATACTAGCATATATGTCTAGTTCCCTGCATTGTTGTTCGCGGTTATCAGATTGTTGTTTGCTGCTATTAGAACACTGATAGAGTTTATTTATTTCCAATAAATCCATACGCGAGAATCCACGTCTTTGATCAAGCCTAGGACCCGACCGTTTTTTCCTTATTGTAGGCAGATTATTTTTTGAAAATGCATAGGCTGAGTAGTGCAGTATAGAGTTATAGTCATAAGGAGTATCCGAATGGGTTTCGGCTAATTGGTACAAAGCCAAAGCAAAATTAGCCAAACTACATGCTCGGATTGGCAACATTCGTAAAGACAGTTTGCACAAATTGACCAATGACTTAACCAGACGATTTTCAGTCATTGGCATTGAAGATTTGAATGTCAAAGGCATGTTGTCAAATGGAAAACTGGCACGGCATATTGCTGATATGGGTTTTTATGAATTCAAACGACAATTGGAATACAAAGCACAAATGCGTGGTAATCTGATTGTTGTTGCTGACAGATGGTATCCATCATCAAAAACTTGCTCTGCCTGTGGTGCAATCAAGCAAGATTTAACTTTGAAAGACAGAGTATTTAAATGTGAATGCGGTCATACTCAAGACCGTGACTTGAATGCGGCTATCAATTTAGCCAATTATGCGGTGAGTTACACCGTCTAAGCCTTTGGAGAGGAAGGCGCTGGCTTTTAAGCAATAGGCTTTGAGTAAAACCATCCTCTGTGAATTAGGAATTCAACTCTAAATCAATAAATAGTTATCTATGAATAGGTTTGGATAAGTTTGAAATAACGGTGTTATCACTCTACCCACCTTATTGCCACATATTTTCTGGTTATTTAGCTTTTAATAGACCAATAATTTCTTGCAAACGTTCATTTTCTTTCTTGAGATAGTCAATTTCCTTATTTCTTTCAGCTAGCAGTAGTTGAGCTTTTTCCAACTCGTGACCACACTCTGTTTCTGTTAACACTATACCACCTTGTGAAAATTTATTTCCAGTACTGCCATTATCAACTATGTTTGTAAATACATTCTTTTCATTTAAGCTTAATAATTGTATTAATTCTATATTCAATGCATCAGCTATTTGTTGAAGCCGTGTTAAATTCATATCCCGTTCCCCTCTTTCTATTTTTGCATACCCATTGGATGATAAATTTATCTTTTCTGCTAATTCTTCTTGTGACCACCCTTTAAGTATCCGCATTCTTTTTATTTTTTCAGAAATGTCCATAAATGTACCCAAATTGTATAGTGAATAGGACTACATTGTACCTTCAAAAAACTATCTATTTTACTGTATTCTTATGTTTGTCTACTTTCAAATAAGAAGTAAAACATGAAAATCCGTAGCGTACTTTTAGCGTTTGTTTTAAGTTTTGGTTTGTTTGGTAATGCATTTGCTGATTTGAATGATGGGTTGATAGCTTATTATTCTTTTGATGCTGATGCTTCCGTAAGTAATATTATGGATTTATCAGGTAATGAGCTTAATGGAGCTGCACTTAACACTTCATTGGTTGAAGGAAAATCTGGAGTAGGGCTTTCGTTGGCAGGTGTTTATTCAAGTGTTTTAAATGTACCTTATGATCCTATAATGAATCGGGTTAATAGTGAGCTGACAGTGGGGTTTTGGATAAAAAAACGTTCTGGAGACTGGGGTGGAACGGCGGCGAACCGTTGGCATTGGACAGAAAAAGCATGGCACATAGGTGTTAGCAAAGATAATGAGATACGCCTTTCCATTGCTAATGGCTTTGTTCCAAATACTACAATGGCAGGCCATTCATCAGGCACATCAAAATTTAAACTTCCTGATAATGAATGGAGTTATATAGTTGTTACATTCAAAGATGGGGTTTATAAGGGGTATTTAAATAAGGAGTTAAAAGTAAGCGAACCTGTTTACAATGCTCTTGGTGATCCTATGACTAGCATAGATAATTCCACATCTCAACCTATCCTTTTTGGAAAACAGGGTGATACATGTTGTAACGATCATTTACAAGCTACCATAGATGAGGTTCGAATTTATGATAGAGCATTATCAGAAGCAGAAATCCAAGCACTGTACCAAGGTAATGAGGAATGTGAACATGCCAGCTATTCTCCCAAAAATAAAACCTTAACTATTCCATTCATTGAAATGCCCGTGATTGATTTCCTCACAGGCCAACCTACAAGCGACACTGAACTATGGCAAGGCAAACTGAAACAAGTTCTTGGCACAGTCAACCGTTTCAGAGTGTTATCACCCACCATTACTCAAATTACAGATGGCTCAACCTCTTCTTGTCCTGCTACATATACCGTTGAAATAGGCACACTCACAATTCCCTACATTGATGTGCCCACTGGCATTGAAATAGGTGACAAAAAGCAGCAAGATCAAGACGTAGAAGTGTTCAAATCTGTGATGACGTGGGATCAAATTGGCAAAAGTTTTGTGATACAAGAAATTGAACAAGTCGCGGACTAGTATTCTACCAAGGTTATGTTGGTGAGTAAGCCGGATAGCCAGGATCGAGCCCGCGTAGGATGCGTTGACGTTAGGAAGCGCATCTGTCGCGTGGGAGCAAGACAAAGTCGGGTAGGGTGTGCACCGTCTTTCTGGTGCGCACGAAAAACCGAAAATGTCTGACATTTTCTCGCTCCGGCGTGGGAGTGTGTATTGCACCGCTCCTGCGGTGCAGGAATGAGACTTGACGCTGGAGCGTCAAAGTACGCATTCCCACGCAGGAGCGTGGGAACGAGGTAAAATTGGAGTTTTTTTACAGCCTCTGAGGCGTGGGGACGAAACAAAAAAGTTTTTAAGCAGCTTGTGTCGTTAAACTATGATTAAGTTCTAGTGAATAGGATAAAATGGTACTGATGTCCATTTTTTGTGAGGCATCTAAAATTTCAATGCCTGCTAATTTTCCATTGTTTGTTGTATCTAAATTAATACCTTCAGATAGTTCAACTACACCATCAGGTGTTATATCACTGAGTTTTAAGTATAAAGCATCTACTTCATCGTCATAATAAACGTTCATTTTTCAACACTTTTTTATAAGGATAATTTGTAACAATAGTTAAACTATCTTTTTCTACAACGACCACTATCTTTATTGGATATTCAAAACCTTCAATATCTTGTAGTACTTCATGCTTTCCTTCTAAGAAACCTAAAGTTTTTAACTTTTCAATAATCACATCTTGAGGAATTTTGTATAGTTTTGCACGTCTTTTTTGCGGCACGAACGCGCGGAAGCGATTTTATGTAGTTTCATTTTTCGTGCGCTACCTGGCTATTCGCTGGTATTGAAATCAAGAACAATTGATGTACTATAAACGATTAAATTAATGGTGGGCAAATAAAAAGATGTTTGCTTACTTTACTTAGGCAACTTAAGGAATTGTTTATGCAGATAGTGTCACAATTGCCTGATACTTTGGTGGAAGAGGTGAAACAGTATATTTCTTTAGAAAATCAATCTGATGCACTCATACAAATTATTCAAGATTGGGTAAAATATAAAAAGATTCAAGAGTTTAAGCAATTGCGTGGGCAAATAAAATTTGAAGGAGATTTAACCGCGTTACGGAATATGGAAAATGGTATTGATTGATTCGTCTGTATGGATTGAATTTTTCCGTACAAAGACAACAACCATTGGTGATAGCGTTGAAGATTTATTAGATACAAATGATGCTACTTTGTGTGGTGTTGTCGAAATGGAAATTTTGCATGGATTGCGTCCTCGTGAACAAAAGAAAATTGCTGAGCTTTTTAAAGTATTGCCGTATATCAACACTGAAAGACAAGATTTTATTGAAGCAGGGCTCCTGTTAGCTAGGTTACGCAGTACAGGCATTACAATTCCTGCAACGGATGCTTTAATTGCTACAATTTGCTTACGTCACAATTTAAGTTTATTTTCTTTGGATAAACATTTTGACTATCTGACGGAGTTAAAACGGTTTAAACAGTTAGCAGGATAGGATTTGTGCCGCGTGTTTTTGCGTTGTGAACGTGGAAGGAGTTTAGTGTAGTTTCGTTTTTCGTGCGCACCAAAAAGACGGTGCGCCCCCTACTTGGCTACCTGGTTTTTCTCGCTCCCACGCTCCAGCGTGGGAGTGTATACCCACCGATCCTGCGGTGACGATTAAATGACTTGACGCTGGAGTGTCAAGGTACGCATTCCCACGCAGAGCGTGGGAACGAGAAAAAGCCTAACCCAACCTATTTAAGCTATAATTATACACGTCACGAACCTCACAAAAAAATCTATTTGTAACAAACACGACAAATTTCCCCTTCCTTTTATCTCTTATTTTTCATTTTAAAGCAAATAAAATCAAATAATTACAATTAATAGCTCAGTGGCATATTTCTTGTTAATTGCATTGATATTACATTTAGCCACTGTCTGTTCTCGTTCCCAAGCTCTGCGTGGGAATACAGTCTGTACGCGTTGCGTACCGACTAACCGCGACGCAGCGCGTCGTGACTGCATTCCCACATAGCATGTGGGAACGAGAAACGAGAATTTAGCCACTGTCTATTAATTGTTGAGCATCAACTGTGCATTCCCACGCAGAGAAGTTGGGAACGAGGAAAGGTGATGACTGACATTATCAAACGCAACAAACCTTTATCGGTCAATCCACTCAAAGCCAGCCAAACCATCGGTGCCGCCTTGGCCTTCTTAGGATTCAATCGTGCTATGCCAATGCTACACGGCTCTCAAGGCTGTACTGCCTTTGGTAAAGTCTTCTTCGTGCGCCATTTTCGTGAACCTATTCCAGTGCAGACCACCGCCATGGAACAAATCAGCACCATCATGGGGGCAGAAGAAAATATCATTGAAGGCTTAAAAGTCTTAGTAGAAAAACACCAGCCTGACTTATTAGGTGTAGTGACCACGGGTTTAAGTGAAACCCAAGGCAGTGATGTGGATGTGGCAGTTAAACAATTTAAGCAACAATACCCCAAATACCATGCTACACAGGTAGTTGCTGTCTCTACCCCAGATTATAAAGGCTGTTTGGAAACTGGGTTTGCCAAAGCGGTAGAAGCGATTATTGCCACTCAAGTGCCAGCAAAACCAGACCTGGCAGGTTTTAAAAACCTGCCAGGTCTTCAGTCAGATAAACAAGTCAATGTCCTAGTTAGTGCTAGTTTAACGCCTGGTGATATTGAAGCCTTAGAAGACATGATGACGGCGTTTGGCTTGCAACCCGTGATTTTACCCAATATCGCTGATTCATTAGACGGCCATTTAATTGACGACGAGTTTTGCACCTTAACTGTCGGCGGTACAACCGTTTCAGATTTATCACAATTGCACCAAGCCCGAGCTACTTTAGTCATTGGTTCTTCCTTACACAAAGCTGCAGATAAGTTAAACCAGTTGACCCAAGTGCCTGACTACCGTTTTGACCATTTAATGGGCTTAGAAGCCGTCGATGCCTTTGTTCATTGTTTACACCAAATTTCAGACAATCCAGTCCCTGCCAAATTAGAAAGACAACGCTCGCAATTATTAGATGCCATGCTAGATTGCCATTTTATGATTGGTATGACAAAGGTTGCGATTGCAGCTGACCCTGAACTACTTGTGGCTTTTAGTCAGTTCGCGATGTCCATGGGCGCAGAAGTCGTAGCCGCCGTTTCTTCAGTGAATGACGAAGCATTGCAACGCAGTGGTTTAGACACCGTCAAAATTGGTGATTTAGAAGATTTAGAACTATTAGCCAAACAACATCATGCTGAACTGATTATTTCCAATTCTCATGCCGCAGAAACCGCAAAACGGTTGAATAAACCACTAATCCGCGCTGGTTTTCCCCAATACGATGTATTAGGCGGTTATCAAAAATGTTGGATTGGCTATCAAGGCAGTAAACACACTCTATTTGAGTTAGCCAATCAATTACTTCATTTAGATAGAGGTGAAGTTCAGCCTTATCACTCTATCTTTAGTCAAAAAGGACGTACAGATGGATCAACAACGCCATTTACATCTCGTACAGCACCCATCTGACGGGCTTGATAAACCAGTTTCAAAACCTGCCATGCGACCTCTCCCGGTACTCGCCCCTGAAGTTCAAGACAGTGTTTGGCTGGAAAAAGCCTACAAAGTCGCTTTCGCCACGAATAATGGGCAACAGGTCAACCAACATTTTGGCATGGCGCAGCAATTTGTGATCTATGCCATAGATGAACAACATTGTTTATTGTTAAACCGTTATGATTTTGGCCAACTAGCCATGGACGGCAATGAAGATAAATTACCCGTCAAATTAGATGCATTACAAGATTGTATTGCCGTTTATAGCCAAGCTATTGGTTCGTCTGCGATGCAACAATTACAACGCCAAAATACTTATCCAATCAAAGTAACCGCAGGCGCATCCATCCAACAACTATTAACCGACTTGCAACAGGAATTAAACCAGGGGCCAAGCGGTTGGTTAAAAAAAGCGATCAACCAACAGCACGCGGCTGATCCAAATCGCTTTGACAAAATGCTAGACGAAGGTTGGGACGAATCATGTTAGAGCAACAAGCCACGGTAGTTAAGGTCGAAAACAATAAAATCCTTGTTGAAGCCCAAACGCGTAGCCAATGCAGCCAATGTGGTCAGCACAGTTGCACAACCTCTGTGATTGCCAAGTGGTTTAATTTTCACTCTAACCGTTTCTATTTAGACAATACGCTCGATGCCAAACTAGGCGACACAGTGATTATTGGCTTAAATGAAGATACTTTAGTCAAAGCTTCCTTATCGGCCTATCTGTTGCCGCTGATGGCCATGCTCGCTTGTGCAATCACAGCGGCTTTATTGGATTTAAACCAGGGCTTACAAGCTGTTTTTGCCCTGGTTGGACTCATGATTGGTTTTTGGCTAGTCAAACAAAGCAGGCTGAACCGTTCCTATCCACTCCACTTATTACGACTCAACCACGAGAACATACCATGGACGAACAAGACTTATTGAGCACAGAATTTATCCAAGAAATGGTGCGACAAATGCGTGCCATCGATACTTACGGGACTTATGACAAGGCATCCACTGCAGAAATTCTCGCCCCTTTTATCATGACGAAAGAACAACGGCGTGAAGTTCCCATCATTGGCGATCCTGATGAAATCGTATTGTCCCGAGTGAAAGCTTTTTATAACGCCATCTCCGCTATGATAGAACAAGAATGTCACCTGATGGCCGTGCCCTTGATTAATTTAAGCCACGAGGGTTTTGGTCGAGCGTTAATTACCGTCGGCAAATTGGTGGTCATGGATAGAACCTTACGCGATGTGCACCGTTTTGGTTTCAACAGTTTATCCAAAATGAAAGATGAAGCCGACAAACTATTGTCAGTGGCTTTAGGCATTATTAGTCAACATCCCAAAGTAGCAGGAATGTAAAAACAAAGCTGTTTCGGGAAATCCACTGCGTTCCCTTCCCGAAACAACTCTAAAGTGACAGGTATGCAATATGACAGACGAAGAACTAAAAGACTTACTTAAAGCCAGCAAACGAGCCAAACGAGTGGCAATGGAAAAAGCGGGCGAACTACATGATTTAGTCGAAGACCGTTTACCCGCTGCGTATCAGGAAATTCCCGCCATCGCCCAAGCCACTTACGATGCCTGCAAAGCCTGGGAAGAAGCTGATAACGCCTATAAAAACGCTAAACAAGAGTGAGTTCAACAATGACGATGATTACTAGTATCACCCGTGGGGGGGAAACCTATACCCCTGAATTTGTCACAGCCATTAACCAAAAAACATGTATCGGTTGCGGACGTTGTTTCAAAGTCTGCCCACGCGACGTATTTGATTTGGTTGAGCGCGACGATTCCATGGAATTAGACGATGATGATTATGGTGATGATGACGATTATGGCGATGATGACGGATTTTCCGATGATGTCGCGATGGTCATGAGCCTGAAAAATGAATTGGATTGCATTGGCTGCGGTTCCTGCGCCCGCATTTGCCCCAAAAAATGCTTTACTCATGAAGCCCAGGAACAGCAATAACGAGAATTCGCATGGCAAAACCGGAAAAACATGTATTTATCTGTACTCAACACCGTCCAGCAGATCATCCCAGACCTGCCTGTCAACAAAAAAATGCCTCAGAAATCGCTGATGAATTTTACTGGTATGCCCAAGAACACCAATTATTTGAAAAAATTCGGATTACGACCACAGGTTGTTTAGGCCCCTGCAGTGAAGGTCCTTCGGTGTTGGTTTATCCCGAGGGAGTTATGTATGCAGGCGTGAAAAAGAATGATGTGGCGACTATTTTTGAACAGCATTTAATTAATAATCAGCCAGTTAAAGAGTTGCTTATCTCAGAGGAATTTTGGGGCTAGCGCAATAAACAATAAAATTACATAATATTGTGGGTCAAGGTTTGTAACCTTAACTTTTGTAAAAGTACCTGTCACTTGCGGGTCAAATTGAGGCTTGTAACATTGCCCAAACGTGCAAAATAATTTTGTTACTACCAAAAAAACGTTAGCTTGGGTCGCGTAGACCGCGGGTTGCCACATCCACAGGTCTTGATACACCATGCTTCTCGCATGGTTACGTCATAAATAGCTTTATCATCTTAAATTATTTTGTCAATAAGTTGATTAGATACAAACTTATGAATAAGAGATGAAATAAGCTCTTGGTAAGACAAACCTTGTAAACTTGCTTTTTGTTTAAGTAGTTCAAAATCATTACGTTGTAATTGCAAACTAATATTTTCACTTTCATTAGTCTTATCAATTAAAGTTTCAATTGCAAGTTTTTTATCGCGGCTAACAGATTTAAATTGAGAAAGGTTTTGCTCAATTTCTTGTTCATATTTATCTAATATACTCATTATTGCGACCTCATATATTTCTTTGCTAACTTGCGGCTGGGATAAACTGTTTTGAGAATAATATTGGAGCTTTCATCTATGATAAAAGGAACAGCGTAAATGTAATTGTTTAATTCTACAACAAATATCTGTTGATTGGGTCTTGTTTTATTCTCCAATATATCAAGATACGCTTTTTGTAAAATAATAGCTGAAATTTGCTCAAAAGAAATATTTCTTTCTGCTTTTAGTTTTTGATTTTTTGTATCATCCCAAATTATCACAGCAATTTACCCCAAAACCTATTTCCACTGTATAGAAAGGTTTTCTAACTCTTCCAATATGGTAACTTCATTCTCGCTATATAAACCAAAAAAAGGATGCTCTCTAACTTTTTTTGTTCCTGTTTTAACAGGTTCTTCTCGTTCCACGCACCAGCAGGGACGCACCAGCGTCTTCCTTTGATAAAACGCTGGAGCGTTTCTTTTTCATGACAACGCCAGTGCGTGGAACGAGTTAATCAATTATTTACGTCAAAAAAGGCATTGGCCTCTTTTTCTGGTTGGTTTTGATATAATTTATATGCTTTATGGTTCGTTAGTTTTTCAAAAGGCGGGATGTGCTGAACTTTCTCGCCTTACGGCTCCTAGTTCAGTCCTTGTATTTGTAGTAGGTGTGAAACTCTTTACTAGGATCAACTGCTTTAAACTTAAATCCTGACTCATCCATGAGCTTTTCAGTAGCCGATTCTGTAAAAAATTTATATTGACAGGTTTGTTCTGCAACAATATTGTTTCCTTTTTTAAAGGCATAACGCTTTTGTATGCAGTACTGCTCTAGCTCTTCTTCTTGTTTTAGTGCTTCCTGAAAGTAGACTATCCCTCCAGGCAAATTGAATTCCTTTTCTTTATGAGGAGCTTGTATATTGAGCAAAAAAAGACCACCTTTATGGAGATGCTTGCTCACATTTTTCAGAGCTTGGCTATTTTCCTCATCCTGGGGAATATGAGTTCCCAAGTGGTATTCATTATTCCCCATATCAATCATAGACCACACACCATTTGAAATTACAGCATCGAAGACTTCGCCTAGTTCCATCGACACCAAGTTTGCCTGTCTAATTTTTACTCGATTTCCCAATCGTTCTTTGGCAATTTTTAACATAGATTCTGTATGGTCAATCATCATGATCTCATAATTGGGGTCAATTTTTAAAAATTGTTCTGTCAGCAAACCCGTTCCCGCGCCAACTTCTAGGATTTTATTTTGACTTCCCAGAACCTTATGGAATGACTTGGCTATACTTTCATAATCGTAATAACCGTTTGTCATCAGCAAATCGTAATACTCAGTGATATCTGTATACTCATTCATTGTTAAATTAAAGTGCTATTAAATTTTTGTGGAAAAAAATGGGTGGTGTTAATTAACTTGTTGCTAGGGCATAAACTTCCTCCTTAGTGAGAATTCTGTTTTCACTGCGTGCCACCTCTAAAACTCTATCACATATTTCTTGTATTGCTTGGTCTTCTAACTGTAAATTGCGATTTTTACGATATAAGACAAAACGCACGTTAGATTGACCACTTTGCGGACCGACCACAATATCATAATCCAAGCCAACTAAATGAGGTTCTATAGCGGAATAAACTAAAGCTGCAATATTTGTTTCACCTCTAATTTCTGCTTTCATTATTGCTGAAGCATGAAGTCCAGCTTGAGTTAGAAAGGCGTTATGACCAAATACTGGGTAATTCGGTGGAATCTCTAATTGACAAACCCTGGCTACTTCTCGACAGTAATCACTCAAACCAGATATATCTCTTGACCAAATACCTGCAATTTTTAAATTAACCAAAATTAAATCTAAGGGAATATTCCCAGCTCTCTCTCCAATTCCTAGAATTGTACAATCGACACTATCAACCCCGGCTTTGATGGCGGATAGCGCATTGGCAACCCCCAAACCGCGATCATTATGTCCGTGAAAATCCAAACGCACATTAAAGCCTTGATTATCAATGAATTCTCGGAAATGTTTCACTATTCGCTCGGTACCAACTGGTGTAACATGACCAACGGTATCGCAGATTGACAAAACCTCAACGCCTGATTCAACCGCAGCTATAAACAAACGCTCGACAACTTCAGGTTCAGATCGAGTTGTATCTTCCATGCCTAAAAGGCTTGGTATGCCTAGTTTGGTCGCATAACCAATGCCATATCGGATTAAACGTTCTAGCTCGTCAATATCGCGGGTTTCTACATAGCGGCGAATGGGAGAACCACCGATGACTAACCTGGCAATAACCGGATGACCGCTGGCTTGTTGAATGCGAGCGATCGCCTCTATGTCTGATTCGACCATCCGCCCCAATAGTGCGATGCGCAATCCCATTTTGCGCTCTTGTGCTCCTTTACACAGTTGTAGTGCTTCTTGATAAGCAACTTCTTGCGCGGGAAAACCTACAACAGCATCAGAAATACCTAAACTATCGGCTCGTGTTAATAGGTCAAGCTTTTCATCAAGAGAAGGTACACAACAAAGGTTTCCTTGCAGTCCATCCCTTAAGGTTTCATCACACAACTTAACTGTTTTAGCGGTTGTGTTAACTTCATTCCAGTCATAAATCAAATCTGATGCTTTCATCATTTTTAAATTAGCAGAAATCATTAATATTTGCATTAGGTGGTTAGTGCTAATCTTCAGTTAGCCCCTGTAAATCCTAGAATGCTATTTGCGGTGAAATAAGGGCTAGCTGAGTTTTGGCACTAATCACTTTGTACAATTTCACTATTCATAATAATATTTGTTTGTCTGAATCAGAATTGAAAGACATTTTAGAATTTTCAGACTAATTATTTGAAAATAAAAGGTTTGATCTGTAAATTTTCAAATTCTGTCAATTCTAATTTAGACAAACATATTATCTCCTTTTTATGTAATCCTTTATTATCTATTACTGGTGGCACCTCTTGTCCGTACAATCGCCATAATAAAGTTTTCCATAAATCTCGACTTGACAAAAGCCAATATAACACCGGTCAAGTTGATTGTCTATTTAACGGTGTGCGCACATTGTACTAATATTAATGCATGGAGTTTATTTTTTATCAAGAAAAAAATCAAAAGCTACTTCAGCAAAGAGGTGTTACTTTTGAATAAGCCATTGAAAGCATTGCTGAAGGAAATATTTTGTTAGATTTTCAACATCCAAATATAGAAAAATATCCGAACCAAAGAATGATGGCTGTTGCAATCAAAGGTTATCCATATTGCATTCCTTACGTCATAGATGCTGATAAATTTGTCTTGAAGACAATTTTTCGAGATAGAAGATTTAAATATTTATTAGAGGACTATATTGATGAGCGATTACATTGATAGTGAAGAACAAGAGTTGATGGAGAGTTTGAATGGGATTAATTTAAAAGTAGTTAAAAATGATAAGGATAATATGAAGCTTTTGCAAAAAGCAGCTAAAGCGTTTGTGAAAAAACAAGAAACAAAAATGAATATTAGAATCTCTACAAGTGAGCTTGAAAAAATCAAACAACGTGCAGAGAGTGAAGGTCTAAAGTATCAAACCTCTGTTAAAAGTATTTTGCATAAGTATCTTACAAGTCAATTCGTTGAAAAGGTTACGAAATAAAGTTATTCAATTCAACCACGTATCCGAACGCAGAGGAGGTAAGTTTTTTGACATCGCTGAAACGTTCAGGTGTAGGTTATAGTGGAATTCCTATATTTTTGTACCATGCAAATGGTTACATAGAAGTATTTTAAATTTTTACATAAGGAGTTTGATAGCACATTTTTATAGGAATGTTACTATACAAACCTGCACCCGCAGATAAATCTTGTTTAAATATGAACTTAAATGTGTTCCAAAATTACCTTGTCATACACATCACTCAAAGCGATTTGCACATTCACACTTTGTAAGTTCAATGTGTGTTCTGGCTCAGTCAACACCGTTAATAGCCATTGGTTCTGATTTTGGCGTTGATAGTGTTCAATACGACATTCTTCTTGCGCAACAAGGACATAATCTTGAATAGTAGGTATATTTTGGTATAACGTCATTTTTTTACCTTTGTCGTAACTTTGAGTATATGTTGATAACACCTCAATAATCACAGAAGGGTTTAATAGTGTATCAAATTGCTCATCTTCAAGTTCTGTATCACCACAAAGAGCAACCACATCGGGATATACATAATCCGTTTGGTTTACCTTAACTCGCATATCGCTCATGTAAACATTGCAATGACGTTTTTTAAAGTGCGTCCACAATTCACCATGCAAATTACCTACAATCATATTATGCTGACGACTTGCCCCAGACATCGCATAGATAATCCCTTCAACAAATTCATACTTTTTAGTAGCTTGACGTTCAAAGGATAAATAGTCTTCAAGTGTCACTGGAGCGTTTAACTGAGTTTGCGCAGACATTATGACCTCTAAAGTCAAGTAGGGTGGACAACGGTTTTTTTGGTTGCCCACCAAAATATCGAAATCAAAAACAACCCTTGCATAGGTGATAAAGCTAATGGTCGGCAAATAACAAAGGCATTTGCCCACTCTACTTGGCGAGTAATTTGTCTTGCTTAGGAGTTTGAAAATAGTTGTTTTGGAACCAATAGCGCAATAAAAATTCCCATAGCAGGATAAATAACCCATTTTTCGAGACTCTGAACAAACACAACATCGAAAGGGTTACCAATTACAATACTCATAATAGGCATACGCAACAAATCATCGCCCATAAATAATAGCACTACACCGAATATAATGCCTTTGATTATTTTATTTTGACTTGGCAACTTATCTTGTATCAGGATATAGACGAAAACTTTTCCGAATGCTGGTATTAAAGCTGTAAGTGACGCTATGACAACCACCCAGTTTGGATACGGTTGCGTGATTACATCATTAAGACGCCCATCTTCTGCCGCTTTTTGTACATATTCAATTGCAACCCCTTGTCCATAGAGAACATGGATTAAAAAACCTATCGCAGCTGTAAGAATTGTTGCGCTAACTATTCTTGTCCAATGCATTTTCACCCCTAACAAGTAACTAACCTGCTTCTAAATATTTAAACTGTACACTTTCATCATTTGACAATCAAGTTTCCTCGTTACCATGCAGAGCGTAGTAATGCAGACTGGGCGCTCTGCGCGACTTCAAAAGCATGAAAGGAGGACGCAAAGCGTCCCTTGTATCATTCCACGTAAAACGTAGAACGAGAAATAATCTTGACCGGTGAGACCCACGAGTTCTGCCAAACTTACAAATGATGTTAAAAACAATTATTAATACTGCATTACTGTTATTCAGCTTAACCTCCCCCCTTAGCTGCAAATACGTTGTATATGCCTGAGGGTTACGTCAATGGTTCAATTGACGAGTTTATTGGCGTATTAAACACAACCAATGCAATAGCGAAAGGTAAGGCTACACTCTACTATGAAGATGGAGATACATTAACTTTCGATGTTACATTTCCACCCAAACAACGCAGTGGGTTTACTACAAAAGATCAAGGGGCTAGATGGGATATTGGTTATTCCACAGTCATTGAAACAGACCAAGAGATTACCGCAACTCTCATTCGCTATGATAATGGAAGGTCTTTAGGTGCTAATTTTACATCGACACTCAGCAAAGAATGGAGTATTGCAGAAGGAGTGATTAGTGAGTCTGTTTTTGATTATCTTTCTATCTACAATCCTAATGATTCAGAGGTAACAGTCAATTTAAAGATTCCTACTCCTGCTTCGTATAACACAGATGAGAGTATTTCTTTCCGTATTAAGGGAAAACGACGCTTTTCTCTTGCCTTACATGACTATTTACGCACTTCTGATATGCTTTCAAAAGGAATGATCTATGGTGTTTTACTCACTGCAAATCAGAATGTAGTTACTTCATTATCTCATTTTGACAATAATTTGGGTGACGAAACATTGACAATGGCCTACCCCTTTCGCAGGAGTAATCAGGGTTTTATAGCTGAAGGATGGATGTCTGATCAAGGTACAAATGAATGGATTAGCATTATTAACCCAAATAAATATAATATAGACATTAAAATTATTACTCATTACAATAATGGTGTCTCTCAAACTTTGTTTAATGGTCAATCCCTTTATCTTAGTAGAAATCCTCGAGTGGGACGTGGGTTATACAATTTAGTTACCCATAATTTAGGGTATGCACTTGAATATCAAGCGACTGTGAGTGAATCTAATTCATGGAATAACAATAACACTGCTTCTGATCCATTCACCTCTTCATTACTACAATTTATCCCTCCAGTGGGTACACAAGCTCCTGTCATTGCTAATTTTGTCCATTTTGGTTTAGAGGGACTTAATAGTACTCAATTTACTAGTGAAGGCAAAAAACACTGGGAATTTGCTGAAGGTTACCGCAGTTTTAACAAAGGGGATGTCACAGAGTACTTACTCATCTTTAATCCGAATAGTACTAAAGCCACTGCGACAGTTACTGTGTTTTATGATGATGGTCAATACCCAACAACAATTAATCTAGAAATAGAACCC
Organism: Thiotrichaceae bacterium; assembly: GCA_016745055.1. Taxonomy (GTDB): domain Bacteria; phylum Pseudomonadota; class Gammaproteobacteria; order Beggiatoales; family Beggiatoaceae; genus JADGDF01. The sequence goes on from JADGDF010000077.1 coordinate 15,749, forward strand.
AATGTAAAAAACTGGATTGCATTGCATGATGATCCAAGAATACGTGATCGTAGCGAATACGGCGGGATTTGGTATGGTATTATGGTAGATGCAGATATGAAGGTCATTCCTTACTTTACTCATTATGATTTTGGGAGTAGCTTTGCATTAGAAGGTACTGGAAAAGACTAACTTGTAAGGCGGAGACGCTATTGTTACTTGCGGATGAAGGCTTCAACCTTAATCCGCAAGTAAATACAACCAATAAAGTCGAATTAGCAAAGGCATAACTTGATGACATAATAAAACTGGGTTGAAGAATAATTTACCTTGCTAAATTAAGGTAAGTTTAGCGTATTGATGTTGCCATTAGAGCCAAAATTTAACTCATCAATGTATAGTCTTCTAAAAATATTCTCAGGCGGTTCACTATGATACATTTTGTCATCGTCCGTAGGCGTTGCCACATGGTATACAATATAGTATTTACCATTATGTTCAAGAACATCAGCATTACCAACATTCTTAGACCAATACTTTTCTCCCAGATAACCTACTGTGCCATTTTCTGGATACGCATTTAGAAGAGATTGCTCTGTTGCAGACGCAAGTGACTCAACACTCATTGCTTTTTTGTACTTGATATTGTAGCCAGCATTGTACCATTCAGTACTATATACTAAATAATAATATGAGCCTCTTTTGAAGATGATACCACCTTCTACACAACCCCAAGTATATTTAGGATCTACGAGATTGATTGCTGCTGCTTGGGCACCATTACCTTTCCATTGCCATGTGGCAATATGATTCCCATAACTATAATAGTTATAAATATTCCATTGAGGTTCTGTCACTTGTACAATGCCATCATTATTCGTATCATCATGAAATATATCTGAAGGCATGCGTATCTTCTTTATCTCATTAAGATCGCCTTCAATAGTCCATCCTCTATGAGAGTGTGGAACATTGTTAGGAGACGGATTACCGTTTGCATCAATATTAATCCAAATGGGATCTGCATTATTAACAGCTTGAAAACCAGTCTCAGCCTCTGAGCATGGAAGACCATCATACGGGATATCATCACGGATATTATCATTTTGCTTATCATCACCATATGGGTTATCAGCACCGTAACTACACGGCCAGTTTTGGCGTGCAGACCACATTACGATAGGTTCGTTATTAACGCCAAGAAACATAAAACCGCTCATGACATTAGTATAAACATCACTACTTGCATTAGTCTCTGTCTTACTATAAAAGTAAGGAAATTTAGTAACATTATCCTTAATATTGCTGGAATCCAGATTAGCCAAAGGTACACCAAAAAAGTGGATTCTTGCATCGTCAGCAGATTCTTTATACGTGCCAGAAAACAACATCTTCTGATCAAAAATGAAAACTCTTGGGTCAGCCATACCCCAATGTGTATTGTTATTAGGATCTGTATATGATTCAAACAATAACCTTGGCGCGGCAGAAATAGCATTGGGGACTAAACAACACATCATTACTATAAATAGTATACTTTTATTCATCCTAAAATACCTTATTACTGGGTAAGTTTTAAAACAACAAAAATCATAAGTTATTTTTCACTATAAGTTATAACCTACTAAATGTCAATCAATTTATTTCACTTTGCGAGTCAAAGTTTGCAACCAGTGATCTAGCCGCAGCAAAGCGACTGTTAGTTACCAGTATGGCCTGTATTGATTGTCTGGCAACTGGCCATATCCTCACAGCCTGATGCAAAGGCTTCTTAATTAAATTCAGTGGGCGGAAGCATAAAAAGTTTGTGACACATCCTGCTCTCAGCAGGAATGTGGAACTTTCTATCCATGTTGGAAGTGCTTGAACACTATTCATTAGAGGATTTACTGGTGATGCGTGATGAACTACTTTTGGTATCGCTTCTGTTAGCTAAACTTACAGCGAGGTTGTGACTTGTGTAGATACCTTTGGTTTGAAGCCTTGATCCGCAAGAGCATTATTGAGACACAAACAGGATTAATACGTTATGTTGTTTGATTCACGCAAGCGCTGTGGCCAAAAAGTCATTTACATCCGCTTCAATAACTTCAATATTTATCTTCTGACAAAAACGTTTTTCCTTCTCTGTGGCATTAGGTATTAATGCCCAACCAGCCGGTTCACCCGCAGCATAAATAAAATCAGACAAAATCATCCGTTCAGTATCACGGATTAAACTTAAACCCAATAAAACATATTGTTTACCTTGTCGATATTCTTTGACTGCTGCTGGAATGGCAAAACCACCCATGAGTTCAGTGATGTAATCCACGTAATCAGCATCAGAAGCTATATAATGGGCTTCAGGTAATGCTGTGCCCATGGGTTTGAATAGCATCGGCAATTGTGGATCAAGTGCGACGCTTGCATGGTACTGTTGACCATCATAGCGATATAACTTGAATCGGTAATCTGTACCCCCCATACGCGCAATGCCACAAATTAATTGATGAGGTATGTTGTTATAGCTTTCTTGTAACTGTAAATCACGATTAATATCAATCGCATAAGGTGGTTTTATCTCTGCCAACCAATCATGTAACGGTGCACGAGTCCATTGCTGTTTAACATATAAATCCTCAAAAAAACGTACCACGGCTTTGCGTCCCCGCTTTAATTCAACATCCATCGCTGCCCGTGGAAATTCATACATTAAACGAGGGTGCATAGGTTTGCCACGATTCAAGGCAATAATTAGACTGTCACTGTCTACTGGCAAAGGTTGTCCCGTTTCTTTATTGGTCACCCCTGCTAATACTTCAGGGCCTAAATAAGGGATAATTTGTCCGGTTTTGATACCTTCGACTAAGCTTGTTAAAGTTGTCATTGCTCAATATGTTTGGTTAAATGCTTTATAAAAGGCAACAAGTAAGCCATCTATTAATATGATTATTTATCAATGACTTACTCAGATATTTTTTCAGTGTTTGTCATGCTTATTACATAATCCAATGTAACCTACATAACAATGCTATGATAGTTGGCAAGTGAACCACAGGAACACCACAGATGATAGAAGTTATTCCCCTGAAATATGGGACTATTTTCAAACATGCATTTAGTCAGGTGGATGTATTTACCCAATTTGCTAAAGATGTTTTAGATATTGATATCAACATCACAGAAGTGTACACCGAGTATGAATATCCTGAGCCGATTGGTTTTGTCAAAAGCAAATATGACTTATTTGCCGAAGATAAAGAAAAGCGGATTATTGTAGAAATTCAGCAAGTTAAGGAAGATGACTTTTTTGACCGATTCTTATATTACCACCTAATCAGTTTGGTAGAACAAGTCGGTGGTTATCAAGAATATGCCTTTGATCGTACTGTCTATACTATCGTGTTGCTCACTAGCACGCCACGCGATGGCAGTGTTGATTTTAGTTGTGCCGTAAGTGATATGGATCCTACTAACGAACATGGCAAACTGGTTAATGTCTATCCACATCGTTTGGTATTTTTATGTCCTCGTTTAGTCAATGACAACACCCCTCCTAAAGTTAAAAAGTGGTTGGAGTTTATTGAAGATTCTTTAGATAAACAAATGGATGAAACGGTTTATCGTCATGATGACTTGTTGCAAAAAATTATTGAAAAAATCCAGAAACGTAATCTAAGTCCAGAATTATTATCAGAAATCAAAGACGATGCGGCATGGGATAAAGCTAAAACCCGATTTATGAAGGAGGCTAGAGAACAAGGGCTTGAACAAGGGCTTGAACAGGGGCTTGAACAGGGGCTTGAACAGGGGCTCGAACAAGGACTTGAACAAGGACTCGAAAAGGGGCTTGAACAAGGCCGAGAGCAAGGTCAAAAAGAAAGTATGCAAGAAATGCTACGGAATATGTGGGCAGCCAATATTCCTATTGAGACAATTGCCCAAGTAACAAAATTATCCGTTGATGAAATCAATACGTTGGTGGATAAATTAAAATAGGTAACAATCAACCTGATATAAACCCCCAATGACTAAATATTCTTCTTCACCTTTTAGCATACCAGGCAATAAATTTGGCATAAATATTAATTTGGCTAAAGGAACTTGGACTTCTAAAATATAATCACCGAATTCATCCGCACGTTCTTTATCGTGGGTAAAAGAATTGAGATTGTTGAATAATAAAATGTAACAACGTTTATTGATTTGGCCGAGAATATCATGAGAATCAAGGCGGTTAATACCACGATACAAGCGTAAATAACGTTGTTGGGGATATTGATATTGAGTTTCGTATTGGCAGTAGCTGTATAACAAATCTAATTGTGCTTCTAGTGCATTGGTGTTGTATAAACCTTGGCTACGATCGGCTAGAAATTCTTGATAGTATTGGCTATTAAAATCGGTTAATAAGCCTTTATGACAGCGTGTGAGTAAACCAAAACGTGATTCTACCCAACTTTTTAATACTGCCGCTTCTCGACCATCTGAATCAAACAACCAACCGCGTAACATTCGTAAATAATCCGCTTTATTTCGACCGCGACGCTTAATTTCCAAACCAGCTTGTTCCAAATGATCCAATAAAAAAAACGCCCGCATATAATCTGAAAAATAGATGGCACGTTGTATTTTGTCATTGACAGCTTCTAAACTTTTAAAAAAGGCACGATGTAAGGTGTGTACACCGTCTAAAAACAAAGGCGTTGGATGTTTTTGAAAACTTAAACTACCGAGGATAACTGCCGGTAAGTTGCAGCGATTGATGGGTAAATAAGCATATTTGGGTAAAGCAGGATGGATTACCTGTTCTTCTTCTGCTTTTTGTAACTCAAACACTATACACCTGACACTTCGGTAATTGGGCTTTTTTGTGTTGGGTTACGCTTCGCTAAATTCAGCTTGATAATGAGTTTAGTTCATTGAGTAAGGTATTCATTGTATTATCATCTAATATAAACGGGTTAGCTAGTAACTGTATGTAGAATTTCTTTTCTTTGAGAGACAGTTTTCTTGTATAGTTAAGAGAGGTATTTTTTACATTTCTGAGGAGAACAGACCATTCTAATCTGGAATCATCTATAGTCACCGCCCCTCAAAAATCGGTTTCTGGAGCAGCAATAAGCTGAAAATTCTCGGCCAATAATGAGCGAAGTAATACCACATGCTCACAGGC
>JADGDF010000247.1 GCA_016745055.1 Thiotrichaceae bacterium
ATTTTCATACTCGTTCTCCTAAGTTTACAAAACTTGTTCTTTCTTATATCCTCCTTTTCGCAAAATACCATCTTAAATTCCGTGATACAACTCTAATAAGGAATTAATTTTTCAAAAAACCTATGAATTTCAATTCTTATCTCTTCAGAATCTTGGTACATTGCCAAAGCAATAAATAACTGAACAAGCTCATAGCGATAGGGAGTAAAAGCTTCAATATTTTCCACTATCACTTCATCCAAAGATTCCTCTTCAGACTTTTCACTGAAATCTATCCGAAACTTTTCTAGTTCTTGGGAGAACTTAGTAAAGTACTCTGACACAGAAGCTGTTAAATGAGGACGTTGATTCCGAACAGCATCAAGAGCACGTCTAAATAGGAAAGAAGTAGCAAGAGAAATTGATAAAGCATTTTCTTCCAAAAAATCCGGCTTTGAACCTAATGGCGGTTTTTTATGAAGAGGCTTATCGTATATACAACGCAAAAGTTGCTCAAAACTTTCTGCATATGCACTTGAATCAGAAAAATCAATATATACCTTGGATTTATAGTAAGTAGGTAAATAAGGTTTTCCTTCTTCATCCCTTTCTGTGACAACAGCAACAAATTTTTCTTGTTTTTGATTTGCGTAAATTTCTGGAGAAATAATTTGCGTTTCAGTACCTACTCCTCCTACACGTTTATCAGCTTTTTCAGCATAAGTTTTTTCACAAACAAGAATCACCTTTTGTATACTTTCATCCGTTACCATTCTTTCCATGAAAACACTGGCATCATAACCATGTTTTAAATCCCACTTATCAAGTATAGCTTTAATACCTGATTCTCGTAATTCAGTTGCTAAATTTAAAACCCAATCCTCATGGCTTGAGTTTGCCCAACTATATGATATAAATACTTTTGGCGCTGTTGCAGATGGTTCCATAATATTAATGAACTCATGTTAAATTTTTGGAAATGAAATTTCATATTTTAAGATAATCAAAATTATTATCAATATAATTTTTAAGTTAGACTGTTGAGTTTCACATTTTTAGCACAATCGATCAGATCGATGCATTTGCTTCTTCATTAAAAAGAGTGACGATAACATTTTACTGATATAATATTCACTAAGTTTGAGCTATAACCAAAAAGATATTATAATAAAAGTTTATCTTAAAAATGTGCCCGTAGTTCAGCCCGGATAGAACGTTGGCCTCCGGAGCCAAAGGTCACAGGTTCAAATCCTGTCGGGCACGCCAACAAACTAATTTATCAATTAGTTGAACGCCTTTTACAATATGACTCCCTCACGTCCCTATTTATTGCGTGCGCTGTATGAATGGATTGCTGATAATGGACTGACACCTTACTTGTTAGTTGATGCTACTCATGAAGATGCTGACGTACCTCAAGAATTTGTTGAAGATGGAAAAATTGTCCTCAATATTTCTCCGATGGCAGTCCAAAGTTTAACCTTGGAAAATGAATGGGTCAGCTTTAGTGCTCGTTTTTCTGGGAGACCGTTTTCAGTATATGTCCCTATGCAAGCCACTTTAGCCATTTATGCACGAGAAAATGGACGTGGTATGTTTTTTCAGCCTGAAGAAGAGGAAAAAGAAAATGATACACCACAACCTCCTCGTCCCCCTCGTGGCAGACCTGCTTTAAAGCTTGTAAAATAGCGTTATAACGATTTCTTCACCTTTGGTCGCGAAGGTGTCAAACCTATCCCCAACCGTTTGGGGATTTTTTATTGAGTTTAAATTGATTGGAGAAATGCATGGAAACTTTTGAATTAGATGCCAAGTCGCGTACAGAAAAGGGGAAAGGTGCGAGCCGCCGCCTACGACGTACTGGACAAGTCCCTGCCATTTTATATGGCGCTGATAAAGACCCCGTTCAACTCGCGGTTTCACATAATGAATTGACCAAACATATTGTACATGAAGCGTTTTATTCCCATATTTTGACGCTCAATGTTGATGGGCAGCCTGAAAAAGTAGTATTAAAGGATGTTCAACGTCATCCTTACCGGCCTTTTGTAACCCATTTAGATTTTCAACGGGTTAATGAATCACAAAAAATCCATATGCATGTACCTTTGCATTTAGTTAACGAAGATAAATGTCCTGGTGTAAAGATAGAGGGCGGTACCATCACACGGCAGATGATCGAAGTTGAAATTTATTGTTTGCCAAAAGATTTGCCTGAATTTATTGAAATAGATATGTCAACAGTTCATCTTAACCAAATTGTTCACTTATCTAACTTAGGTTTACCTGCAGGCGTTGAATTAGCTGCGTTTTCTCACGGAGATATTAGCGAACATGATTTACCCGTGGTGTCAGTCCATGGCAAGAGCGGTAGCACTGAAGTTGAAGAAGGCGAAGAAACAGAATAACAGTGGAGACTCATGCACCCATTACGCTTGTAGTTGGGTTGGGCAACCCTGGACCACGCTACATACATACGCGTCATAATACAGGGTTTTGGTTAGTTGATGAAATTGCTAAACAAGCTGGAGAACAATTTCGTCAAGAAGCTAAATTCTTTGGTGAAGTGTGTTTGGTCGATAAATGTTGGTTGCTCAAACCACATACTTTTATGAATCATAGTGGTCAGTCAGTAGCCGCATTTGCAAATTTTTACAAAATTCCGTTAGATGAAATTTTAATTATTCATGATGAGCTTGATTTGCCCCCTGGCGTTATCCGTTTAAAACAAAGCGGAGGCGATGGTGGACACAAAGGCACGAAGGATATAATTCATCACTTGGGGAGTAAAGATTTTTTGCGTTTGCGGATAGGCATTGGGCGACCTGCACACAGTTCTGAAGTTGTTAACTATGTTTTACACAAACCAACGTTGACTGAACAAGAAGCTATTGATGCCAGTATTCAAGAAGCTTTGAGTGTCATGAAGTGGTTGTCAACTGGTAGAGTAGACAAAGCTATGCAACGGCTGCATTGTAAAGCCAAAACTTCATAGAGCATATCATTTTGTATTCACTGGGAAAAAGTGGGAGGGAGCAAATGCATTTTTTATTTTTATTGCTGTTTGCATTCCAACTTCTCAGTGATGCAAATCCATGTCAAACCCAAATGTGCAGCCAAATTAACTACCAATCTGCGGATAAACAACTCAATCAGAGTTACCAACAAATCTTGCAAATTCTTACTAAACCTCATAAAGAGAAGTTAAGAATTTCCCAAAGGCAATGGATAAAATTTCGAGATGCTAATTGTGATTACCAAGCATTTCAAGCTTTTGGTACCCAACTTTACCAGACTATCAAAGACCAATGTTTACAACGGGTAACCTCAAACAGAACTTTAGAATTACAAGCGCTTTATCCTCAATTATTCCCTCAAAAAAGTCATCCTAACACTCCTGCAAGACAGCCTCCACGACAAACATTGCCGTTAGTTCAAGAACATATCGTTATTAATCCTCAACATTTAATCGGCGAATGGTTAAGTTTGGAAAGCAGTGGTGAAATGGAAATTCATTTTACTATTGAAAATGGACAACGTTATTATCGTTCTTATATTAATTCCGTCCCGTTTGAAGTGGCTACTTGGCAACTACGACGGGGTAAGTTGTTTATTAACTCCCTTCAGAGAGAAAGGTTGTATACCTATAAGAAGGCGACATTAAAAAATGATATTTTAACTTTACATGAAGAAACGGGCGGGATAGAACAGTATCGAAGAATGATTGTCAAAATGCATAGAAACTGAAGAATTGCTTAAAAGTTATTGGTACAGGTTTGTAACCTGAATCCTTACTAGACAACTTTCGAAATAAGAGATTGAGAGTTAAACAAAGGCTCAAAGAAGAAAAATGAGGCTAAGGGTAACAGGAATGAATGATAAAAAACTAAAAAAGTAATCAACTGAAGGATTTAAACGTTACTTAGGATGAGTGAAGAGAAAGTAAAGATAATCAAACCCAAAACCAAGTTGTGTAATAGGTCCAAACTTAAGTTACAAGGATCAACTATATTTTACGCAGCATCATTTAGGAGTGGATTACGGACTGTCAGAATCAAAATTTCGCAAGTGGTCTAATATGTTTTTTAACACCAAAGATGATGTCAAACATAGTTTTTCTTTAAATATTAGAGTTGTATCACGGAATTTAAGATGGTATTTTGCGAAAAGGAGGATATAAGAAAGAACAAGTTTTGTAAACTTAGGAGAACGAGTATG
>JADGDF010000248.1 GCA_016745055.1 Thiotrichaceae bacterium
TCTTTTTCCTCTATATTCTTGTTGTGGTCATAAAAATATAGCAATGAAACATGCCGTTTTAAACTCTTTTCTAGATTATTAAGTCGAGCATCGCGTTAATTTATAATAATTATACTTGCTTTATTGATACTAAAAATTTTTCAGGTCTATGAACCATAGAAATAAATATAAGGGCGTAATTTTAGCTAAGAAGTGGAAGGAGTATCTATGAAAAAATTCATTTTTCCAGTAATAATTGTCGTAATAGCGATAATATTAGTTCAATAGACTTATTGCGAAATAAGGTATTGAAAAAATGGGGAGAAAAGTTAAACTAGTGGTTATAGAAACTAAACAAGTCCATAAGGAAATAGAGGAACTACGAAAAACTGAAAGTTTTATCAAATGAAAAGTTTAAACGCTATTTAGGGGTAAATAAAGAATTATTTGAAGAGATGGTGAATGTGTAGACCTCGAACCAGACTGGGTAACACACCTAAGCTAAGTTATGAAGAACAACTATGCATGACACTCACGTATTTTAGAGAATACAGAAGTCAGTACCATTTAGGTGTGGATTATGGTCTATCAGAATCCAATGTATGTAGGACAATCCAAAAGATAGAAAACAAGCTAATGAGAAGTGGTAAATTTAGTTTATCAGGTGGTGAACATGAGTGTATAGTTGTTGATGCGACAGAACAAGAGATTGAAAGGCCAAAGAGGCGACAAAGAATTGGACATGATTGGGAACAGGTAGACCGCAGTGATAACAATGAGTTTCTGGCATAAATGATTAGCGCAATGGATGAAAGGCTAGTATAACATGCTGATTAGCGATCCTTTGACAACGCTTTTGAAACTTGCGCATGTTTGACTATTCACATAATTTTATTTGTCGCTGATTTAAGTACCTTTAGGCATATTTATTGAAGTAGCAAACTATACTTCTCAAGATGTTCTTCAAGCTTCTCCTTGTCGTGTGGACAAGCGTAAGGTATTTTTAAGCTAGGCATTTTCTCTGAGTAGAGTCTAAACATACCATCAGATTTTATGCAAAGTGGACAAGTTCCCCTAGGTTTTTTCTCAATTGGCTTTTCAACGGGCTTTGGTTTTTCAGTAGCTTTTGGTTTTTCCCCTTTGCGCAGTTTTAAGTCGGGACTTTTTTTGCCTTTACTTGCCCAATATTGTTTCCAAAACGGCGTGTCTTTGTGAAAGTTGCGTTTTAATGTTTCTGGGTTGGTAATGCGAAATCCCCAAAATTCATGGTTTTTTGCAAAGAGAAACGCATCTTCTTCGACTTCGCTAAAAGAGTAAACGCTAGCCGTGTCTTGTTTTTCAGCTTCTCTGTTAAGAGAAGACTCACTCACACTCACTTCTTCATTCGTTTTTTCATTTGTTGGTTTTCCTGTGTGTGTGTTCATTTGTTTGTAAAATCCTTTGTTTGTAAAATCCTTTGTTAGTAGTCGCTGGTTTTCCAGAACTGGGCTTGCCAGAACTGGGTTTGCCAGAAGTTGATTTTCGAGAAGTGGCTTCGGCTTCAAAAAGTCCAGGCATTTCATGCACATCATAGTCCCAGGAAGCAATTTTTCCCGCCTCATCTCGCTGAATTTCTCTTTGCAAATAATCGTAACGCATTAATTCTTTCACAATTCCGCTAACCAAATCTTTGCCATCGGGTCCTTGGTTGACTAAATCTTCAATAATCACTTTCCAGTCATCGGGTTTGGAGAGTAAGTAGGCGATTAATCCTTTGGCCTTCCAACTCAGTCGTTTATCTGTTAAAATGCGCTTGTTAACTTTAGCAAATGGATGTTTTTTGTTCTTAGCGGTTCGATGTATCATATTTTCTCTTTACCCTGGTTCCCACGCTCCCGCGTGGGAACTTTAACGCCCCGACGTTTTGTTATTGTTTGTGCAACATGCTCATGATGTTGTCAATTAAGGTTTCTGAGCTTCTGCTTCTTGTTGGAACACCTAATTCACTAACAAGAAGAATCAAAACGCTCACTTTTGTACCTTCCAGTTCTTGTCTGGCTCGTTTAGGAGACATTGCCTTGAGTATCTCTACGATCTTTTTCATCATTCTTCGCCAAAATTTGCGTTGAGTTCTTCGTCGATTATTTTTTGTTCATAACCCCGAATGTGCGATTCGGCTTCCATGATCCTCTCAATGCCGTGGGCTAAAGGATTAAATCATTGGCTGCCATGTTTAAAAATGTAATGTTCTGAAACACAGTTTGACGTAGGCAAAGTAAGCGTTTTGGTACTGAGTCATCGTTATCAAGAAAATCAACATACTCGTCATAGTTGTTCATTGACTCAGCTAGTTGTTGATAAAGTCTGGTTTCTAACTTATTTCGTCTAAGCCGTGCTTCTTGCGCTTCTTTCTGCGCTTTTTTTTCCGCTGGAGACATTTGCATTTCTCTGATGAGTCGTTCTTGGCTCACGGACTCGTTACATTCAAACATTTTGTTTGCTCCCGTTTTTAGATGTGCATTTATCAATCTCGTTTAACTCTTGTAACCAGCGTTGTAAGCCTTCAATGAAAACAGTTTTTGAGAACTCTGTGAGGTCGGGGAGTCTGGTGTTAGCCGTGATAACGAATTTAATCGTATTGTCGCCGCTTCGCAGGCTCACGTTTTCGACAGAAAAGTCCCAAAGATCAGCGCCTTTAGAGATTCCTGCAAGTTCCACTTGGATTTGTTGATTGATTTTAGCTAGCTCATTCATGAATCTTCTCCATAAGATTTAACAGGTTGCGAGTTGAAATAACGAGTTTCCCCTGTCTCTGGAATTAGTACGCTATGAGCTTCCCAATCGAAATCGGTTTTGCCAGCAAAAATAGCTTGCACTTCTTCTTTGGTAATCTTTCTCAATTGGCTTAAAATTTCATCGGATACGATAAAGTAATACTTGCTTGTCAATTTCATGCTTGCTCCTTGATTTTTGTGCGTGAGACGCACCCTACGTTGTTTCGTGTAATTTAAGATGGCAGGGTTCGCGTAGTGTGACTAAGTCGATCATCTTTTCCCTGCCAAGGCGTTTATAAGTCAGGTGATGAACCTGAAGTTTTGTACTCTCGCTGCATAATCTGCAACGATACCGATCTCTCTGAAACACTTGCGTTCTTATTATTTGCCAGCTTTTGGAACGCAAATAATTCTTGTATTTTTTGCTGCGCTTGCTTCGCCCGCCCTTAAAAGTACGAGAAACGCTTCTCTTTCCATTCTTTACCATCTAATAAACCCTCTTGGTAATAGCCTTCCCAATCATACAAGTAAGGTTTAAACGTTTCCTCCTGTGTGCTTGGCATTTTCAGGGCTATGATTAGCAAGGCAATTAGGGCGATAAAAATAATCTCTCCCCAACTGCCGCGTTCGTGAAAACTGCTCAACAAGTGAATTTTGAAATGCGAATTAGGAAACACTTTGACGCCCCTGGAGGTAATCGTTTCTCCCAACGTATGCAAAAAGCCACTTGCACTAAACGCAATTAAAAGCGTTTTAAAAGGCAAGAATAGATTACCCAATTTAAAGGACAGCCCAAAGTCCTAAAAAAGCAAATCTGAGTGAAATTATCTAGCCTGCAATCGAAATTAAAACGATATGAAAGGGCGTTCCTAATCCCCAGTGAATGGCAGCTAGTAATACAAGTTCACTCAGCGGGTGCATCGGGTTTTTTCCATTTAACTTCTTCCATGTACGCATAAAAAGAAAACATAACTTTCTTTTTGTTTGCTCGAGCAGGTATTTGAAGATGCAATTTGTCATGCTCGGAGTTGCTCAGGAATCTTAATATCTCGTTAATGGTTGTTTCTCCAGTGATATTGAAATCAGTCGTTTCCTTACTTAAGTGCATCTTTTGTCATCCTCTTGATTAAATTGCTAATCACTGGGCGCTTTACTTCTCGGCAAACTGCGGTTAAATTCATGCGCGCGACGCGAATATCGGCCATAGCTCCGTCGAGTTTCGACTGAGCTGCGACTAGTTTGGTTAAATAATTTACCTGTTCATCCGTGGTGGTAATCCCTTTGTGAATCCGCAACTGTGCACGTTTTTCCAGCGTGGCATACATACCCACTTCTTTTTGCGCCCGTTTAGCCTTAACGACAAAATCGGTGAGTTTGCCAATACGCGTGGCCGCTTTTTCCCGAATACCCATTTCCCAATTGATTTGCCTTTCAATCTTGATAGAACTGAA
>JADGDF010000249.1 GCA_016745055.1 Thiotrichaceae bacterium
CTTTGGAAAAACTGCGAAAGAAACCTCAATTCTAGTCTACAGTTCGTTATGCTAGCTTTTTTGGCTATCATTCTAAAAAAACTTTAAACAGGTTCTTAGAAAGCAACAACCTGCTGATGCTCCCTGTTACTTCATGGATGCGACTCACCCTCTTCATAACCCCATTGCGAACTACGGTTGGATAAAGCGCGGACAAGATTACACTGTTAAAACCAATACAGGTCGTCGCCGCCTCAATATCAATGGAGCGATGAATATCAGTACGTTGGAACCTGTTATTCGTTATGATGACATGATTAATGCCCATTCGACGCTTGCCTTATTCAAACAAATTGAAGCCAAACACCTTGATGCAACAAGCATCCCTGTTATCGCAGATAATGCCCGTGACTACCGGGCTAAAATCGTAAGTGAATACCTAAAAACATCACGTATTCAACTCATTTTTCTCCCACCTTATGCTCCTAATCTAAACCTGATAGAACGTTATTGGAAGTTTTTTAAGAAAATCGCATTGTTTATGATTATAATTTTAAATGCCAGATTTAATATTTCTTCAACTCTGATTTTTCTATATTCATCAGGTATTCGTGAAATCTCATATTCTAATGCTTCTGACGAAACTAAAGATACTTGCTTATTTTCAATTAACCCTAAAATTGTTAACACAGCTTCTGCTTCAATATTTATACGAGGCTGAGACCGATCATCAAGTGGTCGTTATAGGCTACATGTATCAAAATATATAACCATAATTTATTAGCTTCTCTTTAATCTTGCATTTTACCATTTTGCATTATTGCAGTCACCGATTCATTAAATCATACCCGTCATTTACAGTATGACAGCCAAGATAACATCATCTAGTTAGCTGATGCCAATGGCAATGTAACTCAACGCGTCTATGATGCCAGTGGACAGTTGATTGTAGACATCAATGCCTTAAGTCAAGCCACCCATTATGAATATGATTCAGAATGCCATCAGTTTAACCGATCCCAATCAAAATCAGACATCATTTGACTACTAGACTTATTGCGAAATAAGTCATTGAGAAATAGTAAAAAAGTTAAACTAGTGGTTATAGGAACTAAGCAAATCCATAAGAAAACAATATGAATTACGAAAAACTGAAAGTTTTATCAAATGAAAGGTTTAAACGCTATTTAGGAGTAAGTAAAGAACTATTTGAAGAGATGGTGAATGTGTAGGCCTCGAACCAGACTGGGTAACACACCTAAGCTAAGTTATGAAGAACAACTATGCATGACACTCACGTATATCAGAGAGTATGAACTCAGTATCATTTGGGGATAGATTACAGCTTATCAGAATCCAATGTATGTAGGACAATCCAAAAAATAGAAAACAAGCTAATGAGAAGTGGTAAATTTAGTTTATCAGGTGGTGAGTGTGTAGTTGTTGATGCCACAGAACAAGAAATTGAACGGCCAAAGAAAGGGTAAAAAGTTCATTACAGTGGTAAAAAAACGCCACACTCAAAAGCACAAATAATGGTAGACTTTAACACAAAAAAGATTGTTTCAACCTACTTTGCTAAAGGCAGTGTTCATGACTTTACCTTATTCAAACAAAGTCTCAAGAAAGCTCAACTTGATGTCTCTATACGAGTATTAGCTGATAGCGGTTATCAAGGAATGGGAAAATATCATACTTGTTGCCAAATCCCATTTAAAAAAACTAAGCTTTGCCCTTTGACTGAGGAACAAAAACAGGCTAACCGCCAACTGGATAAAATCCGTATTACTGTCGAACATGTAATACGAGCTCTTAAAATCTTCAAAATGCTTGCCTTTCGTTACCGAAACCGTCGTAAGCATTTTGCTCTACGGTTTAACCTTATTGCTGCTATATATAATAAACTAATTATTTAGGCTTGTTAACAACTTATTTTGCAAGAGGTCTACTCTCTTTACCTCTTTTTCTAATTTGGGGAAGCTTCGCATGTTAGGACTAGGTAGTTACGAAAAAAAATAGCAACTTATATTATAGTAGTTTATATCATAATAATATAATTATTAGTAGAATTTAAATATCGCATGAATTAAAATAAATTATCATAAAATTAAGCACTATTTATGAAATATTATTTCTCTATACGCTTAGGAGCATAAGAATGCTTATATTTAAACACTGGATACATAAAAGTGTTACACAAAACTATCAGCGAAGTCAGTGGATAGCATTGTGTTTTATATTGTTATCAACGTCCGTTTTTGCTGAAACGTATTATTACGATGCATTAAACCGTCTTGTTCAAGTGACTTATCCAACAGGAGAGTCTCTTCACTACACCTATGATCCCGCAGGTAATTTATTGAACATTGAGTCAAAGGTCGCTGAAACCTATAGTGTTAAGGGGCAAGTTGAACAGTTTTATACGCATGCCCCTTTAGGTGAGGTGAAAGTTCAATTAGGTGGACTTTCAACTTATACCGATGAAAATGGGTATTTCGAGTTTTCTAATGTGGTTGCTGGAAATCATGATTTAGTTGCATCTTTAGAGGGTTATTACTTTAAAGTGTTGCCAGTTGATGTCAGTGATAATACAACTGAAGTCAATGTTGCAGGCATTAGCCGCTCTACTGCGTGTGTGTTATACGCCGTTCATGATGAAGGTAAGAAAGATAGTCAATTTTTTGTTGTGTCTCCTTATGATAATTACCAAGCTTTATTGTTGGGGCAATTACATTTGGGTAAGGATATAGAAGCATTGGATATTCATCCTGACACAGATGAAATTTTTGCCGCGTCAGGGGATGATGGGAAACAGGAAGCAGGATGGCTTTATCGTGTCAATGCCCATGATGGCGAGTTAGTCCCTGTGGGTAGTACAGGTTTTGAGGAAATCAATGGTTTATCTTTTTCTTCTGATGGTCAGCTATGGGGTTGGGCGGAAGGCAAAGGATTGATTAAAATCAATACAGCGACAGGCAAAGGGCAAATCGTCATTGCTTATGAAGGTAAGGTTGAAGATATGACGTGGAATAACACGGATGATATTTTGTATTTTGTGCAGGACAATAGTTTTCATGCTTATTATACGCAAGGTCAGAAGCTTGAATCTATTGGATGCAAGACACCCAAAGGTGAGATTGAAGCGATTGAAATGTTACCGACTGGTGAGTTGTTGTTTGCCATCCATGATGATGATGCGATACGTATTCATGCTTTGAATGTACAAAGTTGTGAAATCTTGTCTGCTTATGCGGAAACTAAAACCCAGGACATGATTTTAAATGATATTGAAGGTATTGCATGGCCAACAGGGGTATGTAGTCATGAATAGAGGGAACGTTAACATGAAGCATAGCAAGGATTATTTTAAGTACATTATTTTGTTGCTGCATTTGTTGGTATCTTGTAATGCTTTTGCAGTGACTTATACTAAGCTGACCACAGATAAAACAACTTATACAAGAAACGAGGAGTTTGCAAAAGCGTCTTTTTTATTTCAAGATGTTGCGGTTGGCCAAACTGTGCAGTTCATGTCTGTACTTTATTCTCCTGACCATCGGTTTAGTTATTCAAGTGAAACACCAGTGGTTTCAACCCGCGATAGTAATCAGGAAAGTTATGTAGAAGCGACCGTTGATATTCCTATTCATGAAAGTTACCCTTCAATAGAGCTAGGAAAGTGGTTTATTGGAGGAAAAATCAATGTAGGGTATGGCTGGCAAGACATTGTACCTGAAAAAGAAGCAAGTTTTTTCGTTATTCACGAAGAAGGACAACCTAGACAAAAGTACTCATTGTCAGTAAGTAAAAATACTTTTAATGCAAAAGGTGCAAGTATACTAGACGACAATGATAGTATTAATAATGCTTTCAAAATTTCTCGTCCCATCACTTATCAAGATCAAAATGCAGGCGTTTATTTGTTTAGTACTTATCAAGGTACAAAACAGGAGTTACTCCTATTTTCTTTGATTCCTGAGTATTACTATTATCCTTTTAGGTATAATCTTAACTTAGATTATCGTTTAGGTTCATCTATCTACCGCCTAATAGAAATGGCAGATGGAACGAACAACACAAAGTTGTGGGAAGGAAATATTAGGTATGTTTCTATGCTACAACCACTTCATTACCCTGGAGAAGGTGAACTTAAGGCTGTTATTCAGCTTGATGATGGGCAAACCATCACAGAAGCAGT
>JADGDF010000250.1 GCA_016745055.1 Thiotrichaceae bacterium
TGTAGGACAATCCAAAAGATAGAAAACAAGCTAATGAGAAGTGGTAAATTTAGTTTATCAGTTGGTGAACATGAGTGTATAGTTGTTGATGCGACAGAAAAAGAGATTGAAAGGCCAAAGAGGCGACAAAGAATTCATTACAGCGGGAAAAAAAACGCCACACTCAAAAAGCACAAATAATGATAGATTTTAATAGTAGAAAGATTATTTCAACCTACTTTGCTAAAGGCAGTGTTCATGACTTTACCTTATTCAAACAAAGTCTCAAGAAAGCTCAACTTGATGTCTCTATACGAGTTTAGCTGATAGCGGTTATCAAGGAATGGGAAAATACCATGCTTGTTGCCAAATCCCATTTAAAAAAACTAAGCTTTGCCCTTTGACTGAGGAACAAAAACAGGCTAACCGCCAACTGGATAAAATCCGTATTACTGTCGAACATGTAATACGAGCTCTTAAAATCTTCAAAATGCTTGCGCTTCGTTACCGAAACCGTCGTAAACGTTTTGCTCTACGGTTTAACCTTATTGCTGCTATATATAATAAACTAATTATTTAAGCTTGTTAACAAGTTATTTCGCAAGAGGTCTAATACTATTTTTTAATCGGTTATGGTTTTCTGTAGTTACCTGTCTATTGATTTTTTGAGCTGTTGCATCTATCATTTCTTGTTTTAAGATAATAATTTCAACTTTGTCTCCAGGTACAAAAGGTAAAGCATCTAGTTGGATTTTACCTGTTTCATTGATAGTTGTTTCTATTCGGTGTGCGTACATGTTTGAGTTTTCCAATGAGTTAAAATAAGTGTAGCGCCATGTTCCAAACGGTGCCAAAATAACTTAGGCTCGAGCATTTTTCTAAAATGGCGGATGACGCTATCGCTTATCCGCCTTACGAGTTGCATTTCAAGTAAGTTAACCCGACCTACCTGCCTATCCAAGTGTTTTCATTTTATTGATAGCGTTGCTGAAATTCATCAAGTGATAGTAAATTTAGTTTTGGAAAATCAATTTTCTTTAAAACTTGAAAATGTTTATCATTGGAAACAAGGCATATTGCATTAGAGGCAATGGCACAATCTACAAATTTATTATCATCTTCATCTTCGGTAATAAGTTGAAATTGATAATATATTTCTGTTTTTATCACATGTGGATGATAGATAAGAAAGTTTTTAATATTTTCTGAAATTTGTGTGGTAGTTCTTCTAGCTAATATTTCTGTGTACTCAAAGATAATAGGGGTTGAAACACATAAAAGTAACTCTCCAACAAGGATTTTATCGAATATCCAACGATAAGGAGATTTTTTACCCAAAATAACAATAAATACATTGGTATCAAGTACCACTCTTGGTTCTATCATGCCCATTTGCCCATATGTCCATATCTCGCTCTGTCAATCCATTTTGTTCCCAAAAATCATCCATTACTTGCGTGGCTTGTTGGGCAAAGTAGTTACCTATGAGTAGTTTTATATCATAAAGCTGTTGCTCAGAAATATTTTGGGCATAAAGTTTGAGTAGTTCAAGTTGCAAATTGGTAAAAGGCTGTTGTAGTGCTTTTCTCATCTTTCTCTCTTTTTTAAGTTTAAGCTTATATCTTAATTTTGTCGCCAAGTACAAAAGGTAAAGCATCTAATTGAATTTTACCTGTTTCATTGATAGTTGTTTCTATTCGGTGTGCGTACATGTTTGAGTTTTCCAATGAGTTAAAATAAGTGTAGCGCCATGTTCCAAACGGTGCCAAAATAACTTAGGCTCGAGCATTTTTCCAAAGTGGCGGAGACGTTGCCATTTATCCGCCTTACGGGTTATTATGGAGCTATACCCAATATTAATACAGGCAAATCAATGTTTGATATACCTCTATTTTCTAAATCCCATACAAATTGTTCAAAATAGCTAACACCTGTAGACATTTCATCAGCTAAATCCTTCACAGGGACAATTTCAACACCTACTTGTATTCCTACAAGTTGCCTAAAAATTGTCATTTTTGCGCAAACGTTGTAAACCATGAAAGCATACTTTCCAAATTGAACTTCGACTCCGACTTCACCCTTCACAAAATCCATATCTCTATAAGGTGTTTTTCCAACAGATTTAGGCTTATAACCGCCAACGTAGTACTCATTTGAATAGTTACACTTTATTTTGTGGTTTGTCCACCCTTTAGAAGTAAAATACTGTTTGAATTGATTATTAAGTTCAATGGGGCTAAAGAGAGTTTTATTGCTCATCGTTTTTTCTTTACTTTTTTTCGTTTTGCAAACCATTGCATCAGCGCTTTGTATTACATGTCTTACATCTTCTAAGTAAGTTAGGTAGTTAGACTCTATTTTTTCTTTTCCTTTATTAAAAGAATATTCCGCTGCTATAATCACAATAATTTTTCCTGGTGAATATTCATTTCCCACTCTTTTGGTATTTGAGAAACTTTTTCTTTACCTGTAGGTTTATAAACAGGTTTTCCTAATTCTCGTTTTTTTAATACTCCATTTTGCAAATCATCAATTCTTGACTTTGCAATATTAATATAACTTGTTTCTTTATCAACTCCTATTGCTTTTCGATCATGTAATAGTGCAGCTAATAATGCAGACCCCACGCCCATAAAAGGGTCTAAGATAATACCATTTAAAGTTGTCATAGATAAGACAAGCCTTTCAACTAGTTCAATAGGATATTGGCAAGGGTGAATTGTTTTTTCAGGATGATTAGACTTCACATTTGGCATATCCCACATACAGCTCTCAAAATCATTGCTAATTATTTCCCATATATCTGAGGGATTTTTCCCCTTGGGGTTACCAGATGGCTGACCTTTTTTATCACCTTTAAAGTGCCTTTTCCCTGGATATTTAGATGGAACTCTTACAGAGTCTAAATTAAAAATATAATCATCAGATTTAGAAAACCACAGAATAGTCTCATATCGGCCTGAAAATCGTTTTGAAGCGTGTAAACCGTGACCAAAGTGCCAAACAATTCTATTTCTTAGTTTCATTCCCAAGTCAAACTTAAAAACGTCATAATAATAAATATCTAATGGAAAAATTTCCCCTTTATCAACATAGTTTCCAACTTGCCAACAAAAATTTCCTTCTGATTTTAAAACTCTATAACATTCTTCTATCACTTGCTTTTGAAAGCCAAGATATTCTTTAAAAGATTGTCTATTTTCATAAGATTTACCTATGTTATAGGGAGGCGAACTAACCACTAGCTCAACAGTCTCATCAGGTATTGTTTTCAAAAAATCTAATGTGTCTTTATTTGCAATAAGAACATCGAATAGTGAAGTATAAATATTACTTTCAACCACGCGAATTTTCTGATTTTCAAATATTTTCATAGGATCATGTCCTGCTTATTTTTCTCACACTCAATTTTGTTTGGGAATGTTTGCAAGGAAGCTATGCTTTCCATCTTACAAGACAGAGCTTGATTAAGAAAAAGAATCTAACTCAAAGCTTTGGTGAGTTTCAAAGTTTGTTAAAATGTTTGGGTGCAGGTTACAAACTTGCACCCGCGAAAATAAACGTGCGGTATTCACCGAAACGGTGCCAAAATTAACTTAGGATCGCGCATTTTTCCAGAGTGGCGGATGACGTTGCCGCTTATTCGCCTTATGGGTTAGTCATTTGTGCAAAATTCTCTAGTTATCAAACTTCTGACATTAGGTATTTTTTTGTGAATTCTTGCATAGCAATACTGTTTTCCTGATGTTTATTTAATGCTAATTGAAGATTTTTTTGATCATTTTTTTCAATAGCGTTAAGCATATCTTGGAAAGAATGACGCATTGCTCTAAATAAATCTATCAATTCTTCATGTAAATTACGCTTGTGTACAGGAGTAAGTACTGATTCTAATTTAAATTCTATTTCTTTTAGCTTTTCTATCATTTGTTGGGTTTTGGAAATAGCTACCAATAAAGGCGTTCCTTCTTCCATTACTATCTGGTTTTGATTATAGTCATCAATAATTTTCGCAATTTGAGTACGCCAATTATCCACCAAATAATCTGGAATGAGTTCTGGGCAGTGGGTTGCGATTGCTTGCATCAAACTATCATAAATAGAGTTGTATCCCGTTAAAAATCAATCAATTAGCTAGATAAAAGTTCCATAGTCCGGCACATACTCCAATTATTTCATCATATAAATCAATAAG
>JADGDF010000347.1 GCA_016745055.1 Thiotrichaceae bacterium
TAAATTTAGTTTATCAGTTGGTGAACATGAGTGTATAGTTGTTGATGCGACAGAACAAGAGATTGAAAGGCCAAAGAGGCGACAAAGAATTCATTACAGCGGGAAAAAAAACGCCACACTCAAAAAGCACAAATAATGATAGATTTTAATAGTAGAAAGATTATTTCAACCTACTTTGCTAAAGGCAGTGTTCATGACTTTACCTTATTCAAACAAAGTCTCAAGAAAGCTCAACTTGATGTCTCTATACGAGTTTAGCTGATAGAGGTTATCAAGGAATGGGAAAATATCATACTTGTTGCCAAATCCCATTTAAAAAAACTAAGCTTTGCCCTTTGACTGAGGAACAAAAACAGGCTAACCGCCAACTGGATAAAATCCGTATTACTGTCGAACATGTAATACGAGCTCTTAAAATCTTCAAAATTCTTGCCTTTCGTTACCGAAACCGTCGTAAACGTTTTGCGCTTCGCTTCAACCTTATTGCTGCTATATACAACAAATTAATTATTTAATTCTTAACAACTTATTTTGCAAGAGGTCTAATGACTTTAAACAGGTTCTAAGAATTACAAAACCATTTTGAATTAAGTAAGATCAATTATGGTAAAAGTCTATGCGTTCAAAAGCAAAGTTGTCTGAACAAGCTCTTTTGCAAAATATAGACTCTAACTGTTTTTGTGTTATTACGCCTTTTTCTAAGATATTATTTGCTTTCTTAGAAAAGGCAATATAAAAGCTACTAATACCCGCGCTTTCATCCTGCTTTAATCGAAATGAACTATCTTGCCCAGGAATGTTATATTCCTTATTGACATTAACAGGGTTTGGATTCTTATTAGTAGAATCAGGAGATTGACCATCAAAATCTCTTGTTGGAAATAAAAATTTTATTTTTCCCAGGTTATCTTTGAGTAGAACATATATATAACCAACCTTTTTAGGGGTTAACTTTAACTTATAATATGTCCCATTTGGAATCAAACTATTTTTTAATAAATCACGTAATTCATTATTTTCATCAAAATATTAGAGTTGTATCACGGAATTTAAGATGGTATTTTGCGAAAAGGAGGATATAAGAAAGAACAAGTTTTGTAAACTTAGGAGAACGAGTATGAA
>JADGDF010000348.1 GCA_016745055.1 Thiotrichaceae bacterium
TATTATTAACAGGATAATTCTGTAAGTATGAAGATTTTCCTTATAGTATGGTCAATATATGTGTTATTAGGAAGATATTCATGATAATTTAATTATTAGAGATATTTTCTTGAATACTCCGCCAATATGGGAGAGTAATCAGGAAGGTTTCCTTATAATAATTGGTTATGCGAGAAGATATCTTAAATATTCAAATATAAAGGAGCCTTAAAATGGTACATTTATTTCGAATGTTAGTCGTGACAATTGGATTGTCACTATTAACTGTTGCAACTGCTGCACCCACTTTTCCAACTCATGAACTAATGGGCGGGAAACCATTTGGTCACAGCGTAAAAAGTATTGGCGATGGGCTGTATGTATTTCGTTGGTGGGTTTACCGCAATATTTTTCTTGTCACCGATGAGGGAGTTATTGTGACTGATCCAATGAATCCAAAAGCTGCAAAGCTATTACGCAGTGAAATTAGAAAAATTACGGACAAACCTGTTAAGTATGTTGTTTATAGCCATAACCATCATGATCATATATCGGGTGGAAACATTTTCAAAGAAGAAGGTGCGAAATTTGTAGGTCATAAAAACGTGCTAAAAGAGTTAGGTGACCATCCGAGTCCTGTCACTCCATTGCCAGATATTACATTTGAGGATAGCTATACATTAAAGTTGGGTAGTAGAACATTAGAGTTAACCTACTTTGGTCCAAATCACGGTGAAAGTTTGGTAGTGATGCGGCTTCCTAAAGAGAAGATATTGTTTATCGTGGATATTGTTACACCTCGCCGGGTAGCTTTTAGAGCCATGCCCGATTTCTGGCCTGATGAATGGATCAGATCGCTTAAAGAAATAGAACAAATGGATTTTGACTATGTTATTTCTGGACACGGACCTGAAAATGAACCAGCAATTGACCTGGCATCAGTAGTTGCAGAGCAACGTGTCTATCTAGAAGATTTGATGATAGCTGTCAAAAAAGCAATGGATTCTGGAACTCATAGCCCAGATGCACTAAGAAAAACCGTGAAACTTCCCAAGTACGAAAATTGGCGCTACTATAAAGAATGGCTCCCAATGAATATTGAGCGTATTTGGGCTTATTATCATATGGGTTGGTAA
>JADGDF010000349.1 GCA_016745055.1 Thiotrichaceae bacterium
TTATTGATTTATATGATGAAATAATTGGAGTATGTGCCGGACTATGGAACTTTTATCTAGCTAATTGATTGATTTTTAACGGGATACAACTCTAATGTTTAGCTGTGTCCATCAATGGCACATCAATATCCCGCGTATTCACATACTCCTCAGCACTGGCTAACTTCCCCCCTTGTAACAAATAATCTTTTGCTCGCTGATGGATTTCCCATTCCTGTGCTGCCCGCTCAATATCCTGCTTATTCATCAAATCCTGACGATTGGCAGCTAACCACTGCCGCAACAAACCCCAATGCCGAATCAACGCCTCATGTGCTACATCCACCACGGTCACCAAATCCTTATCACCACGACTATCCCAGCTATCGACCATCACTAATCGCGCGGCCACTAACTTATCCAACACCGTATCCACTGCCACCTCAGCATAGCGACCCGTCACCAATTCCTGCTTAAATACCTGTTTGCGCGTATCCTCAGTGCCCTCGCCTAATTGGGTCAAGCCTAAAAATATCCATTGCGCCACGGCCTGCTCTGATTCATTTAAATCCTCATAAGCTTTATCCGCACTTTGCTGTAAGGTTCCCTGCACACCGCCAGAACGGATATAATCCTCTACTGTCAACCGATTGACCCGCCGATTTTTCCACAATACCCATAAACTGTACTCCAATAACGGTAAACTCGCGGCATCCATATCTTGCAACATCGCTGTGACTAACTCAGACTCAACCTCTAAACCGACCTCATTCGCAGGTTTTAAAATCGCATCACGTAACTCTGCTTCGGTCATCGGTGTGACCGTCACTCGATGGGCATCCAAATAAGTATTTAAACCTGAATAATCCTGCTCAGCACATTTACCTAAAAAATCTGCCCGTAAGGTTAATACTACACATAGTTTACTCACAGAAGCATTGGGTGCAGGCAAGGCTTCCAAAATACACGCTAAAAACTGCTCACGGTCTTTTGGCTCGCAACGAGTAAACAACTCTTCAAACTGATCAATGACCAATATAGTAAAATTCCTATAAACATATACCATAATATGGAGTAATGAATAATACCAAATGAATAATAGTAAAGATTTAAGAGAGCGCGTAGTGAAATTTG
>JADGDF010000078.1 GCA_016745055.1 Thiotrichaceae bacterium
ATTGTACTTGTCTTTGGTGGCAAATACTTTTTCGCGAAATTTAAGTGGGTTAGTCATGTATATATTATGACATATTATTACACATCAGCTATAGGACGCTATATTTAAAACCTATACGAAAATTAATGGCAAATAATCTAAATGGATTCATTGCCATGGCTAAATTATCTTGGGTTGCAATTACGGCTGCACTTGCTGGCAATAAATAAGTAGCTAAGAATGCTACAAGAATTCCAACGTAGTTGCCTACCTGATTTTCAAGGCCGTAGGGATACCGAGCCAAAAAAGAGAATATATATACCTTGTTTGAAAGCGCGTTGATTGCCCACATCCCATTCGCTGAATAAAGGCGGAGTTACATAACCATAAGCTGTATTTTCTAAAATGCTATATCCATATTTTAAAACCCAAGAAGCTAGCCATGACACGTTTTCGTGACACAAACCGGGGATGAAATTCTCTAAAACTCGTTTACCTAAAAATGCGGGATTCCGTCAAATTACATAGTAGAAACTAAAATGACAACGAGTAATCCTCCAATATTGCTGACAGTAATCCATAGCATCAAGGAAAAAATGGGAATAATAAAAGATGCATAGCCACGAAGGGGATATATCAGCAAAAAAGGTAATTGTTTGATAATGGAGGCTTCACTGTGCATACGAGACTGTGCAGTCCATTTGGCGTTAGTGGAATCATTTTGTGAAGACATTCATGTTTCTCATTTTAGAATGCGCTCATAGGAGGCAAAAATATCAACACAAGGCATATTTTTCACTGATTATAAATACCTTTGAATTTAACGGCAGGAAAATTTGGGAATAATAAATCGCACTTTTGTTCATACCGTCGTTTACCATACTAATCAAGCCCGCCATTTAAGGAATGCAAGATTTATCTTGCCAAATAGTTTTTTTTGAGCATCTACGAAATTAAAATTTAATGTGCGTTGAATAGATAACCTAAATTACTGTTTTTTAGCAGATATAATCCAATCTTCTAATATTTGAGCTATTACTGGTCCATCAGCAGGACGTAATTTATGTTTGCCAGGACTGGTAATTACATGAATTTTACCAGCTAATGCAAGGATATTATTCATATCTTGGCTATAAGTTGGTACTAAACTATCCTGTAATCGAAGGATAACTGTGTAATTAATTTTAGGATGTGGACGCCGATTTAAAGCAAATAAAGGTGTTGAAGGATGTTCTCTGACTAAATCCCAGTACAAACTTTCCGAACGGTTAATGGTATTTAATCCCATAAAGGGAGCAATCCAGCTAAAAGGGGTATTGGCCAGCCAAGCACTAAATTCAGCAGCATCAGTACCCAAATGCGGACTCGCAATTGTCAACAAACCTTTGATGGGCAGTTGACTATAAACAGTGGCTAAACGTGCAACCACTCCACCAGCCGAATGACCTACCAGAAAAATATCATTGTCTGGATGTTTGATTTTTAAGTGGCCTAAGTAATCATCTAACCATTGAGCTTGAACTGGTAACGGCGCTTCTGAAGGTAAGGTTACGGTATATAAGTGCCGTTGGGCAAGAACTTGTCGTATTTTCTCATTTGGAAAAGGCCCATCAGGAAATAAATGTCCTGCATCCAACCAATCGTACTTTTCCAATGCATATACAATTCCTGCTGGTCGCCATTGCCCCCCGTACTTAAATAACCATGAATTAAAACAATAGTATAGCCAGCATAAACAGAAGCGCTCATGACATAAAGTAAGATACCAAGCAGTAAACGTTTCATTATGGTCTCCAAACTTAGCTATCAGTTGTAATTTTTTCTATCAAGATTTTCAGTACTTCATCAACAGCATCATTTGCTATTTGGCAAGTACCCGCATTTTCGTGCCCACCACCATTATATTGGAGCATCAATGCACCAATATTAGTTTTGGAAGTACGTTCTAAAATTGATTTTCCAACGGCAAATACAGTATTTTGTCGTTGTAGCCCCCACATAACATGCATAGAGATATTACATTCGGGAAACATGGCGTAAATAATGAATCGGTTGGTGGCGTAAATTTCTTCCTGGTTACGCAAATCAACGATGACTAAATTTTTATGTACTTTTGCACATTGTTCAATTTGCTGCATGGATGCTCGTTGGTGTTCAAAATATAAATCGACCCGATCTCTCACATCTGGCAGCATCAAAATTTCGTCAATACTATGGGTTTTACAATAATCAATCAGCATCATCATGAGCGTATAATTTGATATTCTAAACTCTTTAAAACGCCCTAATCCTGTCCGCGGATCCATGATATAGTTCAGCAGGACCCATTTTTTGGGAAATAAAATTTCTTCGCGATTAAATTGAGCAGAGTCCGCCTTATCAACTGCTTCTAGCATTTCTTCATTGAGATTTGGAAAAGTTTCTTTACCGCCATAGTAGTTATAAACTACCCGAGCCGCAGAAGGTGCATTCGGGTCGATAATATAATTTGCTGGCTTTTGCGTCACACGTAAGGTTTCGCTGAGGTGGTGATCAAAAACAAGATGTGCACCAGGCACATAAGGCAAATTGGTGGTAATATCTTTGTCCGTAATTTCAACTTTGCCATCTTGCATGTCTTTTGGATGAACAAACTTAATTTCATCAATTAAGTCCAGTTCCTTCAATAAGACTGCACAAATTAATCCATCAAAGTCGCTGCGAGTCACTAAACGGTTTTTTTCTGTTGACATAGCTCTTCCGCCCATAAGTGAAAACTATTAATATATCATATGAAAATGGGATTTAAATCATTTAAAATATTTTATTTTTCCCATCATAATTAATGCGAACCATTGTATATGAAGGTTACTAATTTGTGAATGTAGAATGATTTTTTCAGTAGAGAAAGGCATTACAATATAGGCAACTGCTTAAAATACAAATTAATTATAGTGCTCGACAACGTTTTAAATATTTTTTCGCAACACGATCCTGTCCATTGATGGCTAATACTTTTTCAAAGCAGCAACGGGCTTGAGTAATCTCACCTAAATGAAAGAGATTAAAACCTTCTTCAAAATAAGTAAGGGTTTTATTTTTTAGTTCGATAAGTTCAGGTAAATCTGCATCAAATACTTCATAAACAGTCACTTTTTCTAATTTTCCTTTGACTGTCACTGAATCAATGACACGAATATGATAGTAATTAGGATATTGTAACTTGTGATAAGTTTTTTCAGTAATCAGCAACGAAACACCGTAGAGTTTGGTGAGACCTTCTACGCGAGAAGCAACATTTACCGCGTCTGAAATAACAGTGCTATCCATACGATGTTGACCACCAACAATGCCTAAAATTGCGGTACCTGTATTTAAGCCTATGCCAATTTTAATAATGGGATAACCGGCAATAGACAGAATGGCATTATACTCGGTCAACGTCTTCAACATCGCAATACTGCCTTGTACTGCGTCATCCGCGCTGTGTGGAAACAAGGTCATAATAGCATCACCAATGTATTTATCAATAACACCCCTATGCTCAATAATCACCGGCTCCATATAACCCAAATAGGCATTTACAAAATCAAAGACTTCTTGTGGCTGCATATTTTCTGACATTGATGTAAATCCTCGAATATCAGAAAACATCACGGTCATTTCTTTTTCAACTTGATCGCCCAGTTGAGTTTCAATGATATTACGTTTTTCCAGTAACTTCAAAAATTCGTGGGGAATAAAGCGTTCATAAGCGGCATTTAACTTTGATAATTCTTTGGTAAAATGATGATGTTGCGTTTCAGCATATTTGCGATCAGTAATATCGTAAATTGCTGCCAAAATCGCATTTTCACCATTGTAATGAATGGGTTGGCTGGAAATTTCTACCCAAATTTCTTGATTATCTGCCCGTAAATAACGTACTTCATAATTACGCACATAACCATCATGCTTCAATAAATCAATGCATTTTTGGCGATCTTCAGGTACAAGATATAAAGCGGCCATACTCATGTCTAGCAGCACATCAATTGGATAACCTAAAGTCAATGCTGCTTGTCGATTAGCATAAAGAATCATGCCATCAGTCATTTGTGCAACTAAAATGCCAATAGGAATGGTTTCAGCAATTACATCAAATCGTTGTTCACTTTCTTGTAACGCACGGGTAAACTTTTCTCTTTCTGCTTCAGCCAATTTCTCACCAAGAATTTCCAACTCTTCATTTTTGGCTTGTAAGGCTTCATTTTGTGTTAATAGTTCCTTTTCAACCCGTTTGCGTTCAGTAATGTCTCTGGCAAAAGCACAAATGTATTCTTTACCTGCAAACTGTAAATAATTGGCCACAATTTCTACAGGAAATATACTGCCATTTTTGCGTCGATGTAATGTTTCAAAAGTAAGATGTCTCCTGGTTTGAATTAATTGCCAAGTTTTTTTCCAGACGGGTGGAGGAATATTGGGATCAATGTCGGATATTCCCTTATTTAATAATTCCTCATAGTTGTAACCTAATATTTGGCAATAAGCTTGATTAATATAAATAAATTTACCTTCAGGATTTAACCACTCAACGCCATCAGCAGCATTATCAAGTGAAAATTGTGCCAATTGCCAAGATTCTTCTAAGCGTTTTTCTTTAGTGGTATCAATAATAATGCCATTAAACACTACCTCTTCTGCATTCACAGCAATAGGTTTGGCTACACTACAACACCACTTTATTTCGCCCGTGGGAAGGATAAAACGTCCTTCAAATGACCAATCTTCAAGTTTTTCTACAGCATGGTTTAAAGATTGTTGCCAAACAAGACTATCGTCCGGATGCACTGTAATTAATTTCCAATCTTTTTGCCAATCCTCTGCTTTAATCTGATACAAGTCTTCACATCGAGAACTAACATAATAAAATCCTCTTTCTCCATTTTTACGCTCATACCACTGGTAAACAATACCTGGCACATTATTAGCCATATCATGAAATTCAAAATCTTTTTCTTGATATTTTCTACGTAATTCCCTATTTTCTGCTTGTAAGTGATTAATTGCTATTTTTAATGTCTCAATAGTCTTATTTTCAGTGTTTGCCACTCCATCTATATTTTTTTTAAGCATGATAATAGATTTAGATTGGCGACTATGGGATTTCCTCATAATACGAGAAAGACATCGGATAGGTGTTAAAATCCAACTTATGATAAATAAATAAGCCACTATAGATAAAATAATCAGAATAATACCTAAAAAATCGAATAAGCTTGTATCAGGTAA
Source organism: Thiotrichaceae bacterium (assembly GCA_016745055.1). GTDB lineage: Bacteria > Pseudomonadota > Gammaproteobacteria > Beggiatoales > Beggiatoaceae > JADGDF01. Next base: position 5,233 of record JADGDF010000078.1, read on the forward strand.
AAAAATTAGCTTCAATCCTAAGACAAACAATACTCCTCCTTGTAATGCTATTGGCAAAAATAAGGTATGACGTATTCTGGTACGTTTAGAATATTGACTCAAAAATTTGAATAGCGAATAAATTGACATTTTATGTGTATTTAAATTACTTTTAATTTATATATAACTTAGCACAACGTAAATACGACCACAATAAACAATTAGACAACTAATTATCTACCAGGCAAAAACATGAGTAACTTATATTGGGGTTTTGTACGTAAAAAATAATGGGGCGTTTTTTTATACTTTTATATTTTTATACGAATATTGACTGAAGTACAGTTATTAGCAATTAACCAGAAATTAATTGTGTTATCCCCTTTACTTTAAGCAGTAGGTGCATTGAATGTTTTAAGCCTATTTTTAATGAACCAATGCAGAAATTTAATTCATGAAGAAGTAATAAAGTGGTGAAAACATTACCACTATAGGTGTAATTAATAGATTTCTTGCGAAATAAGCTATAGGGAAAAAAGTTAGACTAATATCGCTAATCTTAGGAAGAGAAAAAAAGTAAAGAGGGATAGAAAATAGAAATAAGTTATGAAAAGTTAAAAAGCTTATCGAATGAAAGATTCAAATATATAACACAATTTGAATGGGCACTTGCCCATAACGTTGAGCAATTAAACCGCAGTATTCAAATTCTCGCCATAACATTTTCTACTGTCACAATTTGACTATTAGCCAGTAGGGTAAATAAGGTTTTGGCATCAGGGAACAGGTCTTTGAAAGTAGTATCATATCTCATTGAATGTGGCTTAGTTTATTAGCAAAAGGTCATTGCGGGATCAGTTTTATAACGGGCTTCCAAACGTTACGAACGGGGTGGTTACAAACCCCGTCCAGTTTAGTCACCCATAATGGGGAAATAAGCTATTTTTTAGGCAAATGAGCCTCTTGTTGTAGAAAAGGAATAGAAATGCCTGCTTCATCAAAACGTTCTTTTACTTGGCGTGTTATGTCCCAGTAAACGCGCATGTAATTAGATACTTTAACCCACGGACGACAAGCAATATTGACAGCAAAATCACCTAATTCATGAAGCTCTACGGTAGGTAAATCAGGCTCTTTAAGCACTAGTGGGTGTTTATTGAGGATTTCGTGTAACAATTTCAATGCCGTATCAATATCATCTTGATAGCTGATGCGGAAAATCATATCTACACGACGGCTTGTCGTATTTGTTGCATTCACAATGACACTGCCCCAAATAGAATTATTAGGAATAATGACCGACTTTCCATCAAAAGTATAAATATTAGTCGATACAAGATTCATGGCATGGACAGTTCCCTTAACGCTTGAAACTTCAATAGTATCCCCTACATCAAAGGGTTTATAAAATAGAATCATCAGCCCGTTTGCAAAATTGCTTAAAGTACCTTGTAATGCAAAAGCAAGTACAAAACTGGCTGCACCAATGACCGCGAAAATTGGTCCAACATTGATTTCTAACGCAGTTAATCCTGCAATAATTCCTACCAGAGTAATAATTCGCCGAATAGCAATCATAATAAATTTACGAAATAAAATAGGTGAACCTTTAGAAAAGCTTAAAATTTTACCCACAATTTTGCTCAAAATGACAGCGGCAATCCAAAAAGCAAACACAATACTAACAAAGGTAGCAACATTTTTTGCCCAACGCAGCCCGCCTTCTTCAGATTTAAGCCACCCTTTAATTGTAGAAAGAGCTGTTTTGGTATCCGTTACATCGACTTTAATGCCACTAACCGCATTGATGTAAAATCTATAATTTTCAGTGTTACCCCCTTTTTTATCCAGATCATCTAACACAATCTCTAAGCGGTCAACCAACTTAGTTTTTTGTTCTCGTATTTCATTGAGATTTTCCAATAAATGAGTTTTAACTTCTTCTTTCTTTTCTGCCGCGTTTTTAGCTGCTTGTTCGATTTTTTCCAATTCTTGTTCTTTCTTTTCTAATGCCTCATCCCCAGTAGGTTGCTCAGTTGCAGATTGATTCTCCTCTGTAGATTTTGCCGCTTCAGTAAAACTTGCACCTTCGACGGTTGCTTCAGTTTTTTTCTCACTTTCTTTTTCTAAGACTGCTTTTTCTTTGGCTTTATCAGATTCATTGGTATTCGCAGCAGCCGTCTCCAGATTATTTTTTTCAGCCTTGGCTTCCTCCTCTGCCTCTTTTTCAACTGCTTTTTGCACAGCTTTTGTCGCAGCTTCTTTAACTGCCTCATTCTCAGCGCTTTCTTTTTCCATTTCCACGGCTTCTTCAACTGCTTTATTCACTTCATCAGCGGCTGCTTCGGCTTCTTTAACGGCTTCCTGCATTTCTGCAAGTGACTCTGTCACTTCTTCAGCATTTTTTATTTCGCCTGAAGCCAGTTTGTCTTCTGTCTCTTGGGCTGCTTCCTGCATATCATGCAAAGACTCTTTTGCTTCCTCAACTTTGTCAACCACTTCTGCTGCTTTACGCAACTCTTTCGTTTGACGTTTAACGGCAATGCTTGCATGGGCCAATTTTTCCATTTTATCGCGCAATAGCGAGAACCAAACTTTGGCTTCAAACTCTAGTTCTTCTTTCGTTAATGCATTAACAATCTCTGTTAATTCATCAACATCAACATAGGGGTCTTCTGCAGTTAAAGTTTTTTGTGCCAGCACTTCCTTTTCTTCTTCAAATTGTGCTGCGGGATGCTCGATTTTCTCAGTCGACTGTTTTTCGTTTGCCCAAGCAAGAGGGGTAAGCAGGCTTAATAAAAATACGCCAGTGGTAAATCGTAGGTAAGTGAGTTTCATGTGTACTCCTATTTACATAGTAGATATTGTTCTACCAAGTTTAGCGTAATCTGCATATAAAGTGTATGCTGGGTTAAATGTACTTTCATATATTTTAGATCGTATTAGCCACTTTTGAAAATCCCGATTAAATCCGTTAATATATATTTTTCGTTATCAGGAATATCATTGCTATGAGTGAATTGATTGTAACTGTCACAGACAGTAATTTTTTGCATGAAGTGTTAAATTCAGAAACACCTGTCATTGTTGACTTCTGGGCAGAATGGTGTGGGCCGTGTAAAATGATTGGCCCTATTTTAGAAGATGTTGCTAAAGAATATACGGGAAAATTAAAAGTTGCTAAACTAAATGTCGATGATAATAATAGTACCGCCAGCAAATACCAAGTACGTGGTATTCCTACGCTAATTTTATTTAAAGGTGGGAACGAAATAGATAGAAAAGTTGGTGCTTTAAATAAACCACAATTAACTGCTTTTATTGATCCCAATTTATAATCCCGCAAAGCTTAAGCCATGTGGGCTTTTAGGCCCACACTTGCTTCTATCAGCTAAATCATTTTTTACTTTCAAATTTACCAAAATACTGTACTAGGCTTTAAGAAGTCGGCAGTGAGTATATTTTTTATTGACAATCAGTTATGATCTGTAAAACTTGGGAGTGTTGTCAGTCAATAATTATGAATAAATACATTATCTTAACGATAAGTTGTTTGCTATTTTTGGCCAGTTGTGCAGTGTATAAAATTGATGTACAACAAGGTAATGTCGTTACTCAAGAGATGTTAAATCAACTACAATACAATATGCCAACACGTAAGGTGCGCTTTATTATGGGTTCGCCGTTGATTGTAGATGTTTTTCACCAAAACCGTTGGGATTACCTGTACAGTTTTCAAGCGGGAGGCGATCAACGTATGCAACGGACAATTTCCTTATTTTTTGAAAACGACAAATTAATTCGTGTCAGTGGAGACGTAACTTTAGGTAAACAACCTGAGATAACGCAACCACCTACATCACCTTCTGAAATTTATGATGAAGAACCTATTTTATAATTATTTTTCTAAATCCGGTAGCAAACGTGAGCGCTTGGGAAAGGATTTTTCGATATTGTGGAGGTAAATGATGGCGAATCAGCTTAATAAAATTAGTGCGCATATCACGCAACCAAAATCTCAGGGTGCATCTCAAGCCATGCTTTATGGCGTTGGCTTAACTTCTGACGACATGAACAAACCACAGGTTGGCATCAGCAGTGTTTGGTACGATGGTAATACCTGTAATATGCATTTGATGGATTTGGCCACCAAAGTCAAAGAAGGCGTGATAGCCGCAGGTATGGTGGGAATGCGTTTTAACACTATTGGTGTGAGCGATGGTATTTCAATGGGCACTCGCGGCATGAGTTTTTCATTACAATCACGCGATATAATTGCAGATTCCATTGAAACCGTGATGTCTGCGCAATGGTATGATGCCAACATTTCAATTCCTGGGTGTGATAAAAATATGCCAGGCTGTATTATCGCCATGGGACGTCTAAATCGTCCTTCCATCATGGTTTACGGTGGTACAATTAAGCCTGGTTATAACAAAAAACAAGAACCATTGGATATTGTCTCTGCGTTCCAATCCTACGGACAGTATATTACTGGCACTTTGAGTGAGGAAGAAAGGCAAGACGTTGTAAATTGCTCAATTCCTGGTGCGGGTGCTTGTGGCGGGATGTACACAGCAAATACAATGGCCTCCGCGATTGAGGCGTTAGGTATGTCTTTACCCTATAGTTCCTCAACGCCTGCAGTTGATCCGCAAAAATTACAAGAATGCCATAACGTGGGCACAGCCATTTATCACTTGTTGGAAAAAGATATTAAACCGCGTGATATTATGACCCGCAAAGCCTTTGAAAATGCGATAGTCATGGTGATGGCGCTGGGCGGTTCAACTAATGCAGTGCTACATTTAATTGCAATGGCCAAAGCTGTCGAGGTGGAGCTGAAATTAGAAGACTTCCAAAAAATCAGTGCACGGGTACCTTATATTGCAGATTTAAAACCCAGCGGCAAATATGTGATGGAAGATTTGCATAATGTGGGCGGCATTCCTGCAGTCATGAAATATTTGCTGGAAAAAGAGTTATTACACGGCGATTGCTTAACCGTCACTGGCAAAACCATTGCTGAAAATTTAGCCAATGTGTCAGGACTCAAAGAAGGTCAGGATGTGATTTGCCCACTTGAAACACCTATTAAGAAAACAGGTCACATTCAAATTTTAAAAGGCAATCTTTCTCCTGGCGGATCAGTCGCAAAGATCACTGGCAAAGAAGGGATGACATTCTCTGGCCCTGCAAAAGTTTATGATTGCGAAGAAGATATGCTGAAAGCCCTGGAACAAAAAGAAATTGAAAAAGGCGATATAGTCGTGATTCGCTATGAAGGTCCCAAAGGTGGACCGGGGATGCCAGAAATGTTGACACCGACTTCTGCCATTATGGGGGCAGGTTTGGGTCAAGATGTGGCTTTGCTTACAGATGGACGCTTTTCAGGGGGTTCGCATGGTTTTATTGTAGGGCATATTGTGCCTGAAGCACAGGAAGGTGGGCCACTTGCCCTATTAAAAACCGGTGATGTGGTGACGATTGATGCACAAAATAATCAACTGAACGTTAACATTAGCGAAGCTGAAATGGCTTTTCGTCATGCTCAATGGGACATGCCTCCTTACAAAGCGAGCAAAGGCACGTTATACAAGTATATTAAAACAGTCAAGAACGCTTCTGAAGGTTGCGTAACTGACGAATAAAGTTATAAATTATAGGCGGTGATCCAACATTTTTATGTTGGATTACGCTTTGTTTTAATCCATTCAGTTAACATTTTTTGGTCTACTTTAAACTAATTCCAATACAGCCTGTCACTACTCTCCTAAATTAAGGAATAGAAATTAAATAACTTACATCAGTTTTCAATCAGACCTGGCAGGTTTTGAAAACCTGCCAGGTCTTATTTCTAATTTTATTTAGTTCCCGTTCCTAATGACGATATACTGAGTCAAAACATCAGTTAATAGGATGTACGTTACAATATATTATGCTGAGCGAACAAGATTTATCCCAACATACCCCCATGATGCAACAATATTTAGGTATCAAGGCTGAACATCCTGAGACGTTATTGTTCTACCGTATGGGTGATTTTTATGAACTATTTTTTGACGATGCGGAAAAAGCGGCCCGTTTATTAGACATTACTTTAACCACGCGCGGAAAAAGTGGGGGGCTAGCTATTCCTATGGCGGGTGTACCTCACCATGCCTTGGAAAACTACTTGGTTAAATTAGTGCGTCAAGGTGAATCAGTGGTGATCTGCGATCAAGTAGGTGATCCTGCTACCAGCAAAGGGCCAGTTGAAAGAGAAGTCACGCGGATTATCACGCCAGGCACATTAACTGACGAAGCATTGTTGGAAGAAAGGCAAGATAATTTACTCGCGGCTGTACATGTCCAAGAATCATTGATGGGCATTGCCACTTTAAACCTGGCAAGTGGTCGTTTTACTGTCACCGAAGTGCAAACTGAGTCTTTGTTAATGAGTGAATTAGCGCGTATCCATCCGGCAGAATTGCTCATGAGTGAAGAAAGTACTTTAACGTTGCCCAAAGCCCGCAAACAGCCTGTGTGGTATTTTGAATTGGGCACGGCCAAACGATTATTAACCCAACAATTTGAAACCCAAGATTTAGCTGGATTTGGTTGTGAACACTTAACCGTAGCGCTAAGTGCCGCCGGGTGTTTGCTGCAATACGCCAAAGAAACTCAACGAGCCAGTTTGCCCCATATTCATAGTTTGCATTGGGAAAGGCGAGAAGAAAGTTTACTCATTGATGCAGCCAGTCGACGTAATTTGGAACTGGACAATACTTTGGTTGGCAAACAGGAACATACGTTAACCAAAATTTTAGATCAATGCGCAACGCCGATGGGCAGTCGTTTACTGAGACGCTGGTTACATCGCCCTTTACGTCAAACTGAAATTTTACAGACACGTCATCAATGCGTACATACTTTATTAACCCAACAAGTGATTGATGAAATTTATCATTTACTACGCGCCATTGGTGATATTGAGCGAATTTTAGCCAGAGTTGCTTTAAAAACAGCCCGTCCACGCGATTTAGCACAACTACGTACCGCTTTTGGGACTTTACCAGCGTTACAAGTATTATTATCAAAGCTGGATAGTGAGCCAATTAGGCAATTATCTCAACAAATCCAATTATTTCCTGAATTGCACACTTTATTGGTACAAGCCATTATTGAAACACCACCCGTGTTATTGCGTGATGGTGGCGTGATTGCCACGGGCTATGATGAAGAGTTAGATGAATTGCGCAGTTTGGGGGAAAATGCAGAACAATATTTAGCTGATTTAGAAACGCGAGAAAGAGAAAGAACGGGTATTTCTACGCTTAAAGTGAGTTTTAATCGCGTGCATGGTTATTACATTGAAATTAGCAGAAACCAAGCAAGTAAAGCACCACCCGATTATCATCGTCGTCAAACCTTAAAAGCCGCAGAAAGATATATTACGCCTGAGTTGAAAAAATTTGAAGACAAAGCTTTAAGCGCTAAAGAACGTGCACTGAATAAAGAAAAATATTTATATGACCAAATTTTAGATAAATTACTTGAACAACTCAAAAAATTACAAAATTGTAGTGCTGCTTTGGCAGAATTGGATGTATTAAACGATTTTGCAGATAGAGCTGATAAATTAAAATATTATCCACCTGAATTCACGCATGAAGAAAAAATAGAAATCACTGATGGACGCCATCCTGTTGTTGAGGCTGTGCAAGAAACACCTTTTATGCCAAATGATTTAAAATTAAGTCAGCATAAACGCATGTTATTAATTACTGGTGCAAATATGAGTGGAAAATCAGTTTTTATGCGTCAAATTGCCTTAATTGTATTACTAGCTCATATTGGTAGTTTTGTACCTGCAGAAAAAGCTGTGATTGGCCCAGTTGATGGTATTTTTACGCGAATTGGTGCCAGTGATGATTTGGCAGGTGGACGATCGACGTTTATGGTAGAAATGACAGAAACTGCCAACATTTTGCATAATGCAACCCGTAACAGCTTGGTATTAATGGATGAAGTGGGCAGAGGCACCAGTACCTTTGATGGTTTATCTTTGGCTTGGGCTTGTGCTGAATATTTAGCCCGACACACACAAGCTTATACCTTGTTTGCTACCCATTACTTTGAATTGACGAAGCTACCTGAAAAGTGTAGTGGAATTGCTAATATTCATTTAGATGCTGTGGAACAAGGTGAAAAATTGATTTTTTTGCATAAAGTCAAAGAAGGTGCAGCCAATCAAAGTTATGGATTACAGGTCGCATTATTGGCAGGTGTCCCTAAAAATATTGTAAAACAAGCTAAAATTCATTTAAAGCAGCTAGAAAAGCAACAAAATACCTTTTTTGCCCCTCAACAAACTGAATTAACTTTAGCATCGACGACGGAAGAAATTCATCCTGTACTTCAACGATTAAGCGCAACTATACCGGAAGCCATGACGCCGATTGAAGCGTTGACGTTGCTTTCAAAATTAAAAAAATTGGTTTAATCTCAAACGATGTAAAATATTTATGAACCATCAACTTATTCCTATTGTGCTTGTCACATTTGGGACCACTGTCACGCAAGCTAGACAAGTTTACAGTTATATTGAACAGCGCGTGAAAACAGATTATCCTCACCACGATATTTCATGGGGATTTACGTCCCATATTGTTAGAGAAAGATTGCAAAAAAAAGGCATAGATACTCAAACACCTGAAATCGCTATTGAAAATCTAAAAAATCATGGCTGGCAAAAAGCTGTGATTCAATCCCTGCACGTTGTTCCCGGCCAAGAATTTACCAAATTACAACAAACAGATTTTCAAGATATTGAAATTTTTTTTGGACAACCTTTATTGACCAGTGATGAGGATATTGATCAGGTGATTGCTGTACTGGAAAGAGAGTTCATTCCCCACGTACCGAATGTCATTGTGTGTCATGGTAATAAACGTCATCCTCACTTTAATGACCAAAATACTAAATTAGCCATTAAATTAAGAGAAAAATATAATCATGTATTTGTGGCCAATGTTGAAGGAGATGTCCCAGAGACTGCGTTGAGTAATGTAAAAATGAATGGTAAACATGTCCATTTTATTCCGCTGATGATGGTAGCAGGTGATCATATTTTGAATGATGTGCTGGGGGATGAGCCTGATTCGTGGAAAAATCAATTGGGAGCAGTGAGTTGTACCTGCGCTGATCCTTTAGGCTTTAACGATGGCATTATTAATATTTTTCTTGGACATTTAAATCGTGCTTTACGAATAAATCTCTAGGGGAGTGCAAGACTTATCTTGCGACGTGAGCAAACTATATTGCACTCCATCATTAAATTATTTCATTAACCAAGCGGGTGTATCATGTTTGTCCCCTTCATCCGCATCTAACATATGGGTGATAAAATCACAAGCGGCTTTATGTGCAGATAGATCATCTGGAATTTTTGAGCTTAATTGGAATGCTTTATCCATATTAATTAATGAACACCAAACTGCATTACCTAATGTGCCTTCTTTTTTTAAATAATAAACAGTCAAAGCGGTTTGAACTTCGATTATGAATTGTTGTTCTTTTGTCACTTAAAGTTCCTTTTTATGTTGAAGGCTAGATATTATTAAATTCAGTATGTACTATACTCATTTCTAATAGCCTTAATGAATCGCTCTTTAGTATATGGAAGAACAAGAATTTAAACAAGCTTATCGTGAAGTCAATCCGCAGCCCTGCCCCTTTGAAAAAGCGGTATTAAGCTATCGTTGTGGTTGTGAAAAACATCAGCGTGTCTTTATTGCAGAAAGAGAAGGTGTGGCTTGCCAAAGCCAGGCGGCACAATCAATTTGCCAACAAGTGCATGTGCATTTGCAGAAAAATGCCCAGTTTGCCCTCAAATTACCTGATTTAACTCAACCACTTCCTCATGCTAAGGCAATGAAGTTGCAGTGCGGTGGTTTGGTGGGATTGCAACAGAATTTAGCTGATTCAGTGCCTCAATCCATACATGAAGTTAACAATATTTATTCGCTAATTCGAGAAGCAGTAAAAATTTATCAAACTATTGCCCAATTTCCCTATTCTCAAATAGTTAAGTTTATTGTGCACTATCAGGTCCGCAAACACAAAAGGTTAAAATGATTGTCGGATAACGTGGATTGGAATTATGAAATAACAGCGAATTGAGTAATGGCCATTTATATTGTAAAAAATAAAGGGATATACGAGAAAATAAAAATGTTTTTGCGAGGTGTAAGTGTTTTTACTTATTTTCTTGGAGTATTTCTGACGTTTAAATATGACAATGGCCTAATTTTTATCGCAGGAATTGGGTTAGCATGGTTTGTATCTTATGTAATTCTTGGCCTCGTAATTTCTGGAGATGATGAAGCATAAGGATAGAATAATACTTTTGGGGCCTTGTGGGGTTAGACAACGTGAAGCTCAACGACATATAATAACTGCCTTTTAGGTAAAAGAGATAAAAATTTAGTGATTCTTTAATTGAATATTTGAAACCGCAACTGTTGTTATACGCCAATGGTTCTAAATGAACTGCCATCTGCAAGTTTGTTAGTTTCGCTCAAAAATATGGAAAATAATCTGAAATATAGTTAATCAATGGCCCAATCTTGAATTTGTTGTCCGCCAAAAGGCATGTAGTACCAATTTTTAACCCAAGGTTTTACTAAAAATAAGGTGTTGTAAAAGAAAATTGGGACAATAATGGCTTCTTGTTCGGTGATAATTTGCTCTGCGCGTCGATAAAGTTGTCGACGTTTTTCAGGTTCAGGTAATTGTTGTGCTTTTTCAATTAGGCGAGTAAATTTTGGAGATTCCCAACCCACCCAATTAATTCCTGCTTCAGGGTGAAATACTTCATATAGCCAATTATGCGCATCTGGATAATCTGAACACCATCCCATACGAAAAATATGCGGTTTTTCCTTTTTTTGTGCAAGAGTATCTACATAATGGGTCCATCCCACGCTTTGAATGTCAATTTCAAGATTAAGAAAATGTTCTAGCATAGTTTTAATCGTGCTAGCGACTTGACGATGAATACCTGAACGGTGGTAGGTTAGGACTAATTTAGGTAGTCCGGCTGCATTGGGATAACCTGCATCTGCAAGCCAACGTTTTGCTTGCCCAGGGTTAAATTGAATACCAATATTTTCACTCGGATCAACTGAGCCAAAAATGGGTGGACGTGTAAATGTGGTGGCAGGTTCATGTTCGGTTTTTAGAACCAATTTGATTAAAGCTGTCTTATCAATGGCGGCTGAAATAGCTTTTCGTACTAGTAAACTGTCTGTTGGCCATTTTTGCACATTAAAACCATACCACTCTGTGCATAATTGTGGTTCAATACGCAATTGGGTACGTAACATCGGATCAATTTTAACCCGCCCAACTTCTTTTTCTGGCAATGGTAAATAACCTTGCCCACCCAAAACATCTAATTGATCTTTTTCATACATAGCTAAACCCAAAGCACGATCAGACACAATATAGTAGTGAATTTTTTTAATAGTAACTTTTGATGCATCAAAATAATCTGGATTTTTTTCTAGTACTAGCAATTCTTCCTTCTTCCAGCGTATTAATTTATACGGACCATTGGTTTGGATATGCTGTGGTTGCGCCCAAGCAAATTCATGTTGTTCTATCACATGACGCGGTAGAGGACGATATACCCATAAGCTCGTGAGGGCAGGAAAATAAGCCGTGGGTTGCTTTAAGATAAATTGAACTGTGTAGTCATCAATCGCTTTAACACCTAGCGATTTGCGCTTTTCAACATCAAATGTTTGACTGAATGTATCTGCATGTTCCAAAACATGCAACATGAAAGAGTAGGGTGCATGGGTTTCTTCCTTAAGATTACGGCGAACTGCCCACACCACATCTTGAGCAGTAACAGGCTGACCATTACTCCAATAAGCATCTTGTCTAAGCTTAAATGTATATACTGTACCTGTTTCATCTACTTGCCAAGTCGTGGCTAATTTAGGTGTTACTTGAAAAGTTTGAGGATCGAAACCTGTGAGTCCTAAAAATAATTGTTCCACGACTTCCATTTGTACGGGTGTTTGTACTAAACCTGGATCTAAACGGCCGACTTTACTATTTAAAGGAAGCTTTAAATAATCTGTTTTTTTGACGGCTATGGGTAAATCTTGTGCTATTTCAACGGGTGCTTGAGGTTGGCAACTGAGAAGAAATATTAATAGAAATGTACTAAATAGCCTGAACTTGATGAACATATATTTTTATATCACTAGATTTAAAAGGGCTCATTCTAAACCAAATAATCCAAAACTAACGTTTCGGACTCCATATATCATTGCTTAACTTAATGATTGTGACTGACTCAAGGAATAATTGTCCTGCGTAACTTTAGTTTATAATAACAGGCACATCTTTACTCGTGCAATCACTTGATTTTATGCGTGGTTAAAGGTTAAATAATCAATTTGTCAGCGATAACCTAGTCGTTACCTCAGTCATAAAAATGTGATCTTATTTAAATAAAAATTAATATTTACAGTATATTACAAACAATTAATAAATTATTATAGTAAAAATATCAAATTTTTTAATGGAAAGGATTTTATCCAAGATAACTTAGTGATAAAATAAATAAAACTTCTTTATTTTTGGTTGATAATGAAGATAATTCATAAATAGTTTTTGAACTAAAAATCAAATTACATCATTTGGAAACGTGTATGGAATTCAGTGTAAAAAGTGGTCATCCAGAAAAGCAACGTACTGCATGCGTTGTTATTGGCGTTTATGAATCACGTCGTCTTTCTGAGATTGGCAATCGGCTTGATGAAGTTGGTGACAAATATCTTTCTTCCATTCTACGTCGTGGGGATTTAGAAGGTAAAATTGGTCAGACACTCTTACTACATAATGTGCCTGGTACCCTTGCAGATCGGGTATTGCTGGTTGGCTGTGGTAAAGAACGTGAATTAGGGGACACTCAGTTTCGTAAAGTAATTACGGAAGCCATCAAAAGATTGCATGATACAGGATCAATGGAAGCAGTGTGCTATTTGACAGACTTGAATGTCAAAGGCAAAGATATTGACTGGAAAGTGCGTCAAACAATTGAAACTGCGCAAGCAGCTTTATATCGATTTGAACGCTTAAAAACAAAGACAGATACTGTACGCCGTCCGCTCCGAAAAATTATTTTAAGTGTTTCTTCTCGCCGAGAACTTATAGCATCTGAAAAGTCAGCTCGCGAGGCACAAGCCGTGGTCAGCGGTGTGCAATTAACAAAAGATTTGGCCAACTTACCTGGTAATATTTGTACGCCTACTCATTTAGCAGATGAAGCTAAGCAAATAGCGACTAGATATGAGCGCATGTCATGCAAAGTGCTGACTGAAGCGCAAATGAAAAAGCAAAACATGAATGCGTTGCTGGCCGTCAGTCAAGGCAGTGATCAGCCTGGATGCTTGATTGTTTTGGAATATAATGGTGGTGATAAAAAAGAAAAACCTTATGTACTCGTTGGTAAAGGTGTTACCTTTGATTCTGGAGGCATTTCTATCAAACCTTCAGATAAAATGGACGAAATGAAATACGATATGTGTGGTGCTGCCAGTGTTTTAGGTACTTTACAGGCCGTCGGAGAACTCGGCTTACCCATTAATGTCGTCGGCGTTATTCCTTCCGTAGAAAACCTACCTAGTGGCAAAGCAGTCAAACCTGGCGATATTGTCACAACCATGTCTGGTCAAACTGTAGAAATTTTAAATACGGATGCAGAAGGCCGACTTATCTTATGCGATGCACTCACCTATGTAGAAAAATACGATCCTGCCATTGTAATTGATATTGCAACCTTAACGGGTGCTTGTGTTGTTGCTTTAGGAAAACATGCACATGGCTTACTGAGTACGCATAATCCACTCACTAATGATTTATTGAATGCAGGTAAATACACAGGTGATCGTGCATGGGAATTACCATTATGGGATGAATATCAAGAACAATTAGACAGTCCTTTTGCTGATATGGCTAATATTGGCGGCCGAGATGGTGGCACCATTACAGCGGCTTGTTTCCTCTCCCGTTATACCAAAAAATATCATTGGGCACATTTGGACATCGCTGGAACTGCATGGTTAGAAGGTAAAAAAGAAAAAGGCGCCACTGGTCGTCCAGTTTCCTTATTAACCCAATACTTACTAGACCGTTGTTATGAAAGAGGGTTAATGCCAGATTCTGTATCAAGTTGAACAAGTATTTAAAATGCTGTCAAAATCAACAAAAATTGACGGATAAAACTAAATTTCACAAGATTTTCTGAATACCAGGTGTTGAATTCTAGTATTATTATATTTGCCGTATCTATTCAGATTTACCATCTCAGGAGGATATATGTCTTTAAATATTGTAAAAAGAACTTTTGTTTTATTAACGAGTGCTGCCTTACTACTGTCAATATTTTCTACTACCACGCTAGCAATTGATGAGCTTCCTCAGAAAACAGAAGCAGAAGTCAAGCAAATGCTAATTGACAATGCCAGTGGTGCTGCAGATGCAGCTGCCATGGTTGCAAAATATGCTGATTCAGTCGTTGCCGAGGCAGATGCTGCAAAAAAAGCAGCAGATGAAGCCATTGCCAAAGATGCGTCAGATAAAGGTGCTTTAACTGAAAAATACAATCAAGCAGCTGACAACGCTAATAAAGCAATTGGCATTGCAAATTCTGCCGCTGATGCTGCCCGAGTTGCAGCAATCGCTGCTGATGCCGCTAAAATTGCAGCAGGTGACAAGGCCGAGGGAACAACTGCCTCTGAAGAAAGTGCAGAAACTCCCATAAAAACATTAGAAGAAATTAAAGTCATACTCGTAGAAAATGCCAATAAAATGGCAGATACTGCTTTTTTTGTCGCTAGAAATGCAGATGCAGCAAGAGCTGAAGCTGATAAAGCTAAAACTGATGAAACCGCAAACAAAGCAGCTGCGATGGTCAATGTTGCCAATCCAGCCGCCGATGCGGCCAATTTTGCTGCAATGGCAGCAAATGCAGCAAAAATTGCAACAGGTGAATTAAAATTACCAGCTCAACAAAGTATGGATAGCATGTAATTTTTTAAACCACCACTTAAAACAGTGGTGGTTCACTATTTTGTTTCATTTCGCACTATCTCTACTATGAAATTAGTTCTAATTGCGCATTTTTTGGTGTTTGAGTTTTTCCCATTGTTCAAACTCGGGAAAGCAGCGCTTCATCTGTATTTCTAGCCA
>JADGDF010000251.1 GCA_016745055.1 Thiotrichaceae bacterium
TATTGATTTATATGATGAAATAATTGGAGTATGTGCCGGACTATGGAACTTTTATCTAGCTAATTGATTGATTTTTAACGGGATACAACTCTAATGTTATGAGATGAAATATGAGATGAAATTTTGTGTCAATGAGCATTAATTAAGTTCTAAAATTTTTAGCTGGCATAAAAAAAGCCTGCCACATAAAGTGACAGACTTTTAAGAACATTAAAAATTGTTATCTACAAGCAGAAGGTAAATATTTCTGATTAATCGTTGTTGCATCAGTGTCACATGCCCAAGCTTGGGTAGCCTTAGTATAGCAAAGGGTTAATATTTTATCACCATCTCTAATATCTGTATCGAAAAAGGTAATAGAATAGCACTTATCATCGCCTTCCTCGTTTCCCACTCTTGCCAAACCAGTTGCATAGTTACCACGGGTTTTGAGATCAATTTGCCCGTCCCCTGTACCAATACCAGGCCACTCACCCTTATCACCATGATATTCTTCGGCAGCTGTTTTAACGCCACCCAACAACTGCAAACCTTCAGAGACTTTTGATCTCTTCATGTAATCAGTGTAAGCAGGAATAGCAACCGCAGCTAAAATACCGATAATCGCAACAACAATCATCAGTTCGATTAAGGTAAACCCTTTTTGTTTCATCATTGTCATCTCCAAAAATGCGCTTAATTAAATCTATGGTTACGTACTAATATGTATGCACGTAACTTAAAACTTCAACATACCAACTTCAAATTTTAACAAATTTACATTCATATGTATATCTACTTAAAATAAAAAATTGACAGCCTTAAATTAGCAAAAGCACGTATTATGCCAAATAAAAATCAAGTAAAATCAATTGGTTACTTATATTTAAGATGTGTTTCATGTGTAAAATTCATAACCAAGTGTTTTTTTTGAACAAGAATATAATTTAAAGTTATATTTTTCAATGAATTATACTATCTTAGGTCGTATACAAAAATTGTTTATTTTAAACACCTTAGTAACGATTATTTGAATCTTTGCTTTAACCCAGCCGTGCAAAAATAAACTTCATCACAATATTTAGCGAGCAATTGACCTGCCAAACCTGCAATGTCAGCAAATTTTCTTGCGAGTGCATTTTCAGGCAAAATACCCAGCCCTACTTCATTGTGCACAAAAATAAGATCGTGCGGCAAATGACAAACCTGTTCTAAAATTGGAAAAATGGTCTCTTCCTTTTCATGGTAAAGCATGTTATTAATCCACATGGTCATACATTCAATCAGTACAGGTTGATCGCAAAATTCAATAGCAGCAATAATATCTAAAGGTTCTTCGAGCGTTATAAATTGCTCACCACGACGTTGTTGATGGATCAAAATACGTTGATCCATTGCCTCATCAAGGCACTCAGTCGTGGCTAAGTAATAAGGTTTTTTATCGCACAAAGATAGAATGTATTGTTCTGCCAATGCTGATTTACCACTTTTCACACCACCTGTGAATAAAACTTTCATTTATCTTTGGCTACCTTGCGCAGATTTTCCCCACAGTGTTTCAAGTATCAAAATACCCGCACCCAAAGTAATCGCTGAATCTGCGATGTTAAAAGCAGGCCAATGCCATTGTTGGTAATAAACATCTAAAAAGTCAATGACATAACCAAACAATGCTCGATCAATTAAATTTCCAACTGCACCACCAAGTATGAGTGCTAACCCAATGGCTAACCATTTGTGTTCACGTGGAGTGCGCATAATCCATACAATTAAAACAATGCTAACAACAAACGATAGTAAAGATAATACCCAACGCTGCCAACCACCAGCATCGGCTAGAAAGCTGAATGCTGCGCCAGGATTATAAACTAAGGTCAAATTGAAGAAAGGTAATAAATTTACCTGTTCTCCAAAGCTTAAAGAAGTATCAGCCCACCACTTAGTAAACTGATCTAGCAAAATTACGACCATACTTAGCCATATCCAAATGATTGCACTTTTTTGCATGGCATCAACCTGGTTGTTTATTTCTAAGTTTGATATTTAATTCTCGCAGTTGAGCTTCACTGGCAGAGGATGGTGCGGCTGTGAGTAGGCAACTTGCCGTTTGCGTTTTTGGAAATGCAATTACATCGCGAATTGACGTTGAACCACTCATTAACATCACTAGCCGATCTAGGCCAAATGCAATACCTCCATGCGGTGGGCAGCCATATTTCAGAGCATCAAGTAAAAAACCAAATTTTTCTCGCGCTTCTTCAGTGCCAATACCCAGCAGTTCAAAGACTGTAGATTGCATTTTGGGATCGTGAATACGAATAGAGCCCCCCCCAATTTCTGAACCATTTAATACCATATCATAGGCTCTGGACAGGCATTGACCCGCATTTTCAGCCGTAATCTCTGCCGCATGTTGTACATTGGGAGAAGTAAATGGGTGATGTAGTGAAAACCAACGATTTTCCTTGTCATCCCATTCAAACATGGGAAAATCAATAACCCACAGGGGTTTCCAACCTTGTTGTACTAAATTTAAATCTTCTCCAATTTTTAAACGCAGAGCGCCTAACGCTTCATTAACCACTTTCGCCTTATCCGCGCCAAAGAAAATAACATCGCCATCGGTTGCTTTCGTACGCTCTAAAATACCGTGAATAGTGTTATCTGGTAGGAATTTTAAAATGGGAGATTGTAAACCTTCACGGCCTTTGGTGATGTCATTGACCTTAACATACGCTAATCCTTTAGCTCCATAAATTGCAACAAAATCAGTATAATCATCAATCTGCTTACGAGATAATTCTTTGCCTTTAGGGACACGTAGTGCGGCTACACGCCCATTAGGATCATTGGCGGGAACTGAAAAGACTTTAAATTCCACTTTTTGCATTAAATCTTTAACGTCTGTTAATTGCAGTGGATTGCGTAAATCTGGTTTATCACTGCCATATAATTGCATGGCTTCTTTGTAAGTTAACGTCGGAAAGGGAGCAGCTAACGTCACACCAATGGATTCCTTAAAAATGTGGCGTACCATCTGTTCCATTAAACCACGCAACAACGTTTCATCAATAAAGGACATTTCAATGTCTAACTGCGTAAACTCGGGTTGTCGATCAGCGCGTAAATCTTCATCCCGGAAACAACGCACAATTTGGTAATAGCGATCCATGCCCGACATCATCAACAATTGTTTAAATAATTGGGGCGATTGTGGTAAGGCAAAAAAATGACCAGGTTGGGTACGACTGGGAACTAGATAATCACGTGCACCTTCAGGCGTTGCTTTGGTTAACATTGGGGTTTCTACTTCCCAAAAACCTTGTTCATCTAAAAAGCCACGAATGATGCGATTGACCTTGGCACGTAATTGAAAACGGGCTTGCATTTCAGGACGACGCAAATCAATGTAACGATAGCGTAAACGCGTATCTTCATGAATATGCGGTTCGTCTAGTTGGAACGGAGGCGTTTCTGCTGCGTTTAAAATATCCAGTTCACTACCCAATACCTCAATTTGGCCTGTCAGTAAATCAGGATTTTCTGTGCCTTCTGGACGTGCTCTAACCCTACCGGTAATTTTAATGACGTATTCATTACGAATTTTCTCGGCAATGGCAAAGGCATCTTGAGTATCAGGATCAAATACAACCTGAACAATACCTTCTCGATCACGTAAATCAATAAAAATAACGCCACCATGATCGCGCCGGTGATGTACCCAGCCACATAGAGTGATAGTTTCATTCGTTAAGGATTCGTTAATATGTCCACAGTAGTGGCTACGCATGGGAATAGGTTCCTTCTGTTCTACGCTGAATTGCGGTATTGTACCAAATTCATGAGGAATTCGCATGAAGGAAACATTATGCAATAGAACAACGACAACTTTAATAATACAATAAATGTGATATGAGACTAAACTTAGCTAATTGTAGCAATTACGGTTGAGAATCTATACAAACTTTTAAAGTTGCGAATAGATTCTAAGATTTAAACCTATATCCATGTTCTTTTTCAATTTCACTAGAGTTGTATCCCGTTAAAAATCAATCAATTAGCTAGATAAAAGTTCCATAGTCCGGCACATACTCCAATTATTTCATCATATAAATCAATA
>JADGDF010000079.1:0-1885 GCA_016745055.1 Thiotrichaceae bacterium
CCACATGTTGGACAAACCTGCATTTTTAACCTGCTTTCTCGTTATATTACTAATAATACCTTACAATATCATTAAATCTCTACTTCTGGGGGACTACCAGTATTTTTAACTTTAAGAATGTAAAGTTTTATCCACTAAAATAATGTGGTAAAATTATACCTAGCTAGGCAAGACATATTATTAGTAAACAAGATTACCTAAGGATTGCTGCTACCAATCTTGTTATAAACATATTCATAAGTTCAAACATTGTTCTAGCCATTTTGGTTTCTCTCTACCTATTAGGTAACGAATAAACTTAATATAACGTTTACATGGTGTTAATTTAATGGTTTATCAGCATAAATCTCAGTTACTCGCTTTATTTGTTTTATTACTCATTATTTTTTATGGTGTATTAGCAAGATGGTCTGTCCTTAATCATACAGTTATTGATGTGCCTATTCGAGCAGATGCAGTAGACTATTTTACTTACGCTAAAAATTTGTCTTTATTTTCCACGTTTAGTCACACAAATACAGAACAAAATGAGCCAATAAAAGATGCAATGCGTTCTCCCGCATTTCCTGCTTTTGCCGCATTTTTTTATCAAGGCGATAACATGCATAGTGTTATTTCTGTATTATTTGCACAAACAGTTGTTCAATGCTTGGTTTTTCTGCTGCTTTCCATATTTGGATGGAAACTTTGGGGAGCCTGGACAAGTGTTGTGATATCCTTATTTATATGGACGCATCCAACTTTTATGTCGGTTAATACATACTATTTAACAGAATCTTTGTTTTTGTCTAGTTTAATCATCGTCTTCAGCTTTTTTACGCTTTCGTTAAAGACATCTAAATTTGTATTTCCCTTTGTCATGTTATTTGGATTAGGTTTAGCATTGAGTGCATTAATTCGTCCAACAATGGAATACTATTTATTTTTTATAGCATTGCTTTTCTTTTTTCAATCACCGCAACAGTTAAAAAAAATAGGATTTGCTGCTGTTGCATTTTTTACAGTCATTATAGGCTGGAAAATTCGCAACTATTTCGCTATTGGTTCCTTTTCTGATTCAACATTAATGATTAATGGACTTCTCCACGGAAGTTATCCTAATTTTATGTACAATGATATACCTGAAAGCTATGGTTTTCCTTATCGTTTTGACCCGTTGGCTAATGAGTCTTACAAAGGTGTTGGTACAACATTGCAATTAATTTGGGAGAGAGCTATTGAACAACCTTATCACTATGTATCTTGGTATTTAGCTGGCAAGCAGCTCTTTTTATGGCAGTGGAATATTTTAGCTGGACAAGGCGATATTTTTATTTATCCAATTAAAACATCTCCCTTTCTCTACCAAACAGACTTAATATTTTGGCATAGTATTCATAAGGCATTAAATACCCCTGTAATGATAATTGGTGTTATTTATTCATATTATCTTGTTTTCAGTCGTTTTGTTAGAAAACAAACCATTAGCACAACAAATATCATTGCTAGTTTGGTCGTCTATGCTTCGCTATTCCATATTATTGTTGCCCCTTTTCCAAGATATGGTATCCCATTTAAATTGTTTGTTTTAATCATGTCTGTCTTAGCGTTGAAAGCATTTTTAGACACAATAAAAAGAAAAGTTTCGTGATGAAAATAGCGGTGTTACTTCCTTGTTACAATGAAGCAGCTTCAATTGATGCTCTTATCGAAGATATAAAACAAAATTTGCCTGAAGCAACAATCTATGTTTTTGATAATAATTCCACTGATAATAGCGCAGTTATTGCAGTGCAAAAAGGCTGTGTATTACACAAAGTCAGCAAACAAGGAAAAGGCCACGTTGTCAAAGCAATGTTTCGCGATGTTGAAGCAAACTACTATGTGATGATGGATGCTGATGGCA
>JADGDF010000079.1:1985-20147 GCA_016745055.1 Thiotrichaceae bacterium
CTTATCCAACCCATCAACTTTCACAACATCTTAGTGAATGTATTGAACAAAAAGTGGATATGTTAGTCGGTAGCCGAATTCATTATTTTACGCAAAGTCAGCAAACAAGGAAAAGGCCACGTTGTCAAAGCAATGTTTCGCGATGTTGAAGCAAACTACTATGTGATGATGGATGCTGATGGCACTTATCCAACCCATCAACTTTCACAACATCTTAGTGAATGTATTGAACAAAAAGTGGATATGTTAGTCGGTAGCCGAATTCATTATTTTACGCAAAGTCGGTCCAGAAAAGGGCACTACTGGGGCAATCGTTTATTAACCAACACCTTAAATTTCTTATTTGACAGTGACTATCTTGATATCCTTTCAGGTTATCGTATTATGTCTAAACGTTTTATAAAATCTATTCCACTATTTTCAAAAGGCTTTGAAGTAGAAACGATTTTAAGTATCCATGCCATTGAAGTCGATGCAAAGCTCTCTCAAGTAAATATTGATTATTTACCAAGAATTGAAGGAAGCGCCAGTAAATTGAATACCTATCAAGATGGGTTCAAAATTTTGAAAACCATTTTATACTTATTTCAAGATTATAAGCCTAAGCTTGTTTATAGTTCAGTGGCACTGATAATATTTATGGTGGGTATGCTACTGGGTATTCCAGTTATTATTGAATTTTTTAATACAGGTTTAGTTGAACGTTTTCCAACGGCAATTTTGGCCAGTGCCTTAGTGATTATAAGCTTTATCATTACCGTTGCAGGTATTATTTTAAGTAGTATTGGCCGTAATCGAAAAATCATTAAAAAATTAGCTTTTCTTTCGAGTAAATCCGACGAGTAATTCCCTGATTCAATAGATCTAATCACTCCTTAAACTTGCTTTATATAAACGTAATTCACTCACTTTTTCACCTTTGCACTCAAAGTTAGTAAGGTTCTATGGTTATTACTTATTCTGCATTAGATTATTCTAATATAATAAAGTATTGAAATACTTCTAAACTAGCATTATCATTACAGTTTATGTTATGGAAGCAGGGACAAGGACTATGATAACTTTTCAAAACCTGGTAGTGAATTCCTTAAAGCAAGTAGAAGAAGTCTTTCCTTGGGATTTGGCAGATATGTTAGAAGAAAAAAACGACATGCTTCTACTGGATATTCGCGAACCTTATGAATTTGATGCACTCCATATTCAAAGGTCACTTAATGTGCCACGCGGTATTTTAGAAACTGCTTGTGAATATGGATACGAGGAAACTGTACCAGAATTAGCAAATGCTCGAGACAAAGAAATCATTGTAATTTGTCGTTCAGGCAATCGCAGTGCATTAGCTGCCCACGTAATGCAATTAATGGGATATGAGGATGTAAAATCATTAAAAACCGGCATACGTGGCTGGAATGACTTTGAACAATCTTTGCAGGACAAAAGCGGTAGTGTTGTCGATATTGATATTGCTGATGAAATATTAGCCCCTCGTTTACGTCCAGAACAAATGGCTCCGTTAATGCGCCCACACCAACAACCTAAATACTATGCAGCCTGAACAGCATACCTTTAAGACTTCATAGATGTTTTATGAAGTCTAACTTTCCCAGAAGTGTACTTTATCTACGGTCTTAATGAATTTTTCCATTTTGTAGTGAGGAATGTTTAATTCATAAAATATATCACCCACTGTATGATAGCCCATTTTTAAATAGAAATTTGTAGCTGTTTGTCTAGCATTCAACCACATTTTTTGAATTCCTTCACTCACCAATAAGTTTTCAGCCTTGCTTAATAATAATTTGCCAAAACCGTGATTTTGCCACTTGGGAGCAACAGCCATTTGTCGAAATTGAATTTCGTGCTGACCACTAGGAATGGCAATTAAACATGCAATAATTTCTTCATCACGGCGTAACCCAAAATGTTTATAAGACGCTTCTTGCGTTAAATCTTCGGTGTATAAATCAAATCCAAATGGCTTTCTTAAAACATGTTGTCTTACTTCACACGCTTTTTTGTAGTCTTCTGAACCGTAGATAATTTGAACAAACATTTAGTAGACACCAAAACTTTATTTAAAATAGTAAAATATTATTGTGTAAATTTGTTTGACATTACCCAATACATCCACGCCGCACGATATAGATTGTAGCCTAAAAATAAGAAGGCAAAAGTTAACATTGCAACGGCAACATAAATAAGATTGATCCAAAAAATAGCGGCAATCAATAAAACTAATCCAATAAGATAAACCCAAAACTGATAATTAGCCATTTTATAAGGAATAATTTGTTTCATGGTTGGGATGGGTATGAGGTTTACGGATTTCAACGTACTCATTTGTTGATTTTGTAAATGTAACCAAACTAAAAAAGGTACAATTTTATATAATGTCCCTTGGATAATAGGTAAAATAAAGCCCGCTAGAAATAAAATACCTAGCAACATAGGAAAAAATGGATAGGCGGTTAAACTGAGTATTTCTCCCGCATACCAAATAAGAATTGAGAGTATTAAATTCATCATGCCCACATGCCAAAAATTTAGCGTTACATCTGGAATTTTACGTAACCTTTTTCGATGAATGTAAAATGTAGATAGGGCAAAAATAATAAGTTCTAAGCCAATAAAGCTACCAATGGAAGTTGCGACAATATGAGGCAAATAATTAAGATTGACCAAAAAGTAAGCAATGCTCCAGGTTAGTATCGTTAAAAATAAAGTGGGGACTAACCATTTCATCAATAATTGAGGATAATGGGGTGTCACATGGAACATAGGCACAACTTGATAAGCAATACCAATAATCAGTAAACTAACCCAACCAATAAGTCCCCAAACGAGATGTAAATTAGTCAGCATTTCTGGCATATTTAATTCAATTCCATGGCTAAAAACTCTAGCAAGTACAATCGCTAAACATATGGTTATTAATAACGAAAGAATTGCCAATCGCATAGCAATGGTAATAGGGGTAGTCGCAGCTTTAACCAAACAATAGCCTGCAATCAGTAGAAAAAGTCCAAAGGCAACAGAAAGAGATAACCATCCCATGCTAACCAAGTTATGCTGAGGAATTAAAAAGCCTAAAGCTAAACATAAGGTCCCTAAAGTTAGAAAGCCATGCAATAAAACGCTCATCAATTGTGGTCTTGGAAAACAAATCCCTGTCAACACGGTGACAAGTTGTAAGAATGCCCCCATCATGACCATACTGATAAATCCCAATGTGATTAAATGAGTTAATGCAAGAACTTCTAAATTCCAACGACCTGTAAATAAAGAAAATCCATCGTATAAACCTAAACCACAAGCGAATAAGGCAAAAATTGGCGCGGTGAGAAAGAAACGTAATGGGACTAAAATAGGGGGGGTTTGTTGTAATGCTAAATTTGCAACGTTCATCATGAATTTATATTAGTTTGAACTAAATGAGCGGCCTGCTGATCATCACAGTGCCAAATGAATAATTCTATTGGCGTCATTGCGCCTGCTTGTAAACTCCACTGATAACCTTGCTGTTCTAAAATTTTGAACAAAGGGTGTGGTTCCATTCGATGTAACACCTTGAGATATTCTCCAGGTTGTAACGTGGGAAGCGCTGCTAAAATAAGCTCTAGCGGCTCGCAAGGTTCTAAAGTACTGACATCCAATAGTCGTTCCATACGTGTTAAGTTAACCTTCTGCAGGCAAAGTACGCATTTGTACGAGTAAATCGTCTACTTCCCCTGAAAATACTTGCTCCAACATGGGATACAATATTTGTTCTTCTTTAGCATTATGTTGACGCATCAACATCAGCAATGTTTCTGACTCCCCTAAAAATTGCTCATGATTTTGTTGTTCAACACTGATGCGCATTTGTTGAAAGAGTTGGCGCATTTGCATATGTTCCATACGCATCACTTGAGTCGGTCCCATTTTTTGGCCTGTACGTTCTTCAAACAAAGGAAACAATATTTTTTCTTCCTCTGCAAAATGATGTTCCATGCCAGCAAGGAATTGAACGAGTCCTGGTTGAACTTTTTCCCATTGAGTTTTGGCAACATGTGCTTCTAAATCAACAAACAGTTGATCACATTGAGTATGTTCTTTGGTCAGAATTTGAGTGATTGATTGCATTACTTCAGATTTTATTAAGGAGGATGTTGGCAAAATATATCATATTAAAGCAACAAAAATCTTGGTCTTAGAAAAGCTGTTTAGACTTTTTACTTAAAAATCATTAATACATTAATACGTTTCTTACTAGTAACTTTGAATACGATACTTAGCACACATTAAAATTTGATACTTATTTTTATAATAATTTAAGTTATCAACTTTTGCGCATAGGTAAATTAAGGTTAAAGTAAATATGAAGAGCCTACGATTATTATACTAGACCACTTGCAAAATAACTTACTGAAAGAGTTAAGAAATTAGTCTATTATATATAGCAGCAATCAGATTAAATGGAAGAGCAAAACGTTTTGGACGATTGCGATAAAGAGAGTTAAACGACAGAACAAGAAATTGAATGACCCAAGAAACAACAAAGAACTCATTACAGGGATAAAAAAACGCCATACTCAAAAAGTACAATTAATGATAGACTTTAACAGTAAAAAAGTCATCTCAATTTACTTTGCTAAAGGGAATGTTCATGATTTTAATATGTTCAAACAAAGCCTCAAAAAACTAAACCTAGTGCCTCTATACAAATATTAGCTGATAGGGGTTATCAGGGAATGACTAAATATCATGCTTTTTGCCAATTCCATTTAAAAAACTAAGCTTAATCCCTTAGCTAAAGAACAAAAACTGGCTAACCGCCAATTTGCTAAAGCCTGTATTTTTGTCGAACTGGTATACGATCGCTTAAAATCTTTAAGATTCTTGCTCTTCGTTACTGAAATCGTTGTCAATGTTTTGCCCTTCGCTTTAACCTTATTGCTGCTATATACAATATATTAATTATTTAAACTCGTTATTTCGTTAGTGGTCTATTAAACTTTATTATCCGCAGATATTAGTTAAAAAATAGTATTATACTGAGCTTGAACAACTATGAATCCAAAAGAAAAACGTTTATTAAAAATGGCTGCGATTATCTTTCTCGCAGGCTTTATACCTTTTAAAGCTGCACCGACCGCCTGGAAGTATATCAATGATGAATGGAAGGATTATAAAAAATTAAAACAAGATATTGAGTATTTCACTACAATTAAGGAACGTGCAGAGTTTTGGCAAGAAGAAAATAAACGCATCAAAAAAGAAAGAGATGAAATACGTACTAAAGCACTGCCGGGACGCAATCAGGAATTAATTCATTCCAAAATGGAAAACCGGTTGAGAGAGCTATCGTTATCCACCGGATTTAGTGTGCAAAGTTGGGGATTACCAGAATTTTATCAAACAGGTGATTGGTTATTCATTTCCAAAGAAATTCAATTTAGGCAGACAGATCCTGCCACGTTATTAAGATTTCTACAAGCCATTGATAATGTTCCTGAATACCTAGCATTATTAAATTTAGATGTTCGTAGTAATCGTAACCGATTAGATGGCAATGTACGTGTTTCAGGCTTTGCCTATTTACCTATCCCAGTGCCATCTGAAGATAACTTAGCTGATGCATCCTAATATGATATTGCTATTAAGTTAAGGAACTATTGCCAACTCTTTTTCTTACTCAAGAAGAGGTTGGGGAAGGTTAACTTTATGGCAGTATCTTTAAAATGAGAGAAATACTGTGGCATTATATCCAGAGATAGAACCTTATAATACCCATTATTTACCCACCGGCGAAGGTCATGTTTTGCATGTTGAAGAATGCGGTAATCCAAATGGTATTCCCGTGGTTTTTTTACATGGTGGGCCAGGTGGTTATTGCAAGCCTTATCAACGTTCGCTGTTTAACCCTGATCTTTATAGAATCATTTTATTTGATCAACGCGGTGCAGGACAGTCTATTCCCAAAGGCAGTTTGCAGGCAAACACCGCACAAGAACTTGTTAAAGATATAGAACTATTACGTCAAAAATTGAATATTGAACAATGGGTTATCTTTGGTGGTTCATGGGGGTCAGCATTAGGCTTACTGTATGCACAGGGCTTTCCTGACCGAATATTAAGTATGATTCTACGGGGTATTTTTTTAGCTCGACAAAAGGATATTCAGTGGTTATATAGTGAGTTTGGGGTTGGACGTTTGTTTCCTGCGCAATGGCAATTATTAATGAGTTTAATTCCTGTTGAATCACATAAAGAACCTTTACCTCTTTATTACGAATTATTAATGAGTCAGGATGATGACATTGCACAAATGGCAGCCTTAAACTGGGCTAATTGGGTAGGATGCGTTGTCAGCCACAATACTTTTCCCGCACCAGTTGAATGTACAGAAGAGATGCTCCGTGAAGTGAGAATCGAATGTCACTATGCGGTAAATCAGTTTTTTGTTCAGAAAAACCAGATTATTCAAAACATGGATAAATTACAAGATATTCCAAGTATTATTATTCATGGACAGCAAGATTTAATGTGTCCATTGGAGGGGGCATGTACTCTGAATCAGGCTTGGGAACATTCTGAATTGAAAATTTTGCCTAATGGTGGACATTTGACGAATGAACCAGAAACGCTTGCCGCGATTGTACAAGCCACTGATGAAATGAGTGAAATGCTAGCAGAACAATTTTTTTAACTTAGACTCTGTCTATACTTCACTCATCATACATGTAGTAAGTATAATCTGTTCTTTCGTACAATTTAGAGCTTTGCTACTTGTTTGAGGTTGTCTTTTGCTATTCTTTGTGTCATCAGCATAAACAGCCTGATTTACAAAAATTAATGTAGCGATTAATAGGTAAGTGTTTACAAGTTTCATAATTTGTCTCCGAGTCTGATTTTGTAGATACCACGAGACAAATTATTCCAGAGCAGTTATAACAACGATGTATCCCAAATTTATATCTAAAGGAAATTTTTTTCACTTTGGGACAATACAAGGTTTTCCAAAGAAAAAAATATGAGAGATTATTTGTAGGCTGAAATTTATATCTAAATTAAGATATAACAGATAATAATTTGAAAAATAAGGAATTTTCTAAGGTTAATGCGTATGAATTTAAAATTTTGAGTAATTTTGTAAATTAATTACAATAAAGGAAAACAAATATAACTGGTTATTTTTAAATGATTTTTTATTTAAAATTAAAAAATTGGAGCAAATTACCTTTTATCAACCAAACTATCCCTTTCATCTATCCATTTATGGATATATTGACACTGAAAGTAACAAAAACTAGCCATATTTGTGATCTGCCTTATATTTCCTTTATATATTTTTCACACGCCAAAACCAGAGTTCTTCGTGCCGCGCGGCACAATAAAAACTTATAAAAATTACTGCCAATATGATTAGTCTTGAGTAGATACGCAAAATATTTACCTGAAATATGGACGAGACACTAAAAACAGATAGACAATTACTTACTAAAAGTAACGAGGAGGAGAGCTTCGGAAGAAATATTGAACAATATATTAATAGTTGACCTGATTAATACTGAAAATTGCCGATAACATTGTAATGACAATTCCGCCAACAATGATGCCAAGAATTAGAATAAGTAAAGGTTCTAATAAAGCCACTAAACGGGATGTTTGTTGTTTGACTGAACTATCAAAGGTTTCTGCTAGCTTTTCTAAAATTGCAGCCGTACGTCCTGATTCTTCCCCAACAATAACCAGTTGTGACAATAATACTGGAAATTTACCTTCATTTGATAATGCCTTTCCTAAACTAGTACCACTACGTACAGATTCTTCTACACGTGCTAAACTTTCTGCCAACATGTGATTTTCCATTACACCACGTACAATGTGTAAACTTTTTAATAAAGGAATGCCAGCGCTCAAAAGTGCCCCAAGCGTTCTGCAAAAACGAGAAGATTCCGATTGCAATAACAAGTTACCCATCATTGGTAGGGAAAGTTTGAATTGATCGCGCTGTAAACGACTTTCTGGTGTACTGTCCATTTGTTTCCAACCATACAAAACAACAACAGGGATTAATCCCAAGGTCCAACCATATACTTTTAACCAATCACTTAAAGCGAGTAAAAATGCCGCAGACGTGGGAACAGTTTCCATGTCTGCAAATAAGTTAGCAAATTGTGGTACTACAAATACCATCAGTAAAATCACACTGCTTAATCCAACCACGAGGAGAATGCTTGGATAAATAAGGGAGGAAATAATATTGCGTTTTGCTTCGTTGCCCAATGTTAGGAAATTAACCAATTTAGGTAATAAAGTTTCTAAAATCCCTCCTTCTTCGCCTGCATGTACCATGTTGACGTACATACGAGAAAAAATGTCAGAACGTGTTTTTAAAGCATCGGCCAAGGTTTTGCCTTCTTTAACCTCTTTGCGCAACTCTCCAACGAGTTGTTGGACTGCCGGTTTGTTATTAATACCTTCCAAAAGTCCCAATGCTCTGTCCAAAGGGACTCGCGCTTCTACCAAAGTACATAAACCATTGGTAAAATCAATCACATCACTGGTTGAAATATTTTTTTTACCAAAAGAGATACTTTCAGCTTCTTCTTCAACTTTAACGGGGATGAGCTGACGACTTTGCAAGTTAACGACAACTTCTTGCTCTGTTTCGGCCGTTATTTTACCGGTTTGCATGTTTCCTGTGGCATCACAGGCTTGGTAAGTATATTGAGGCATATTTTAGAAGGTCGGAATAATTGGTTTATTCTTTCTTTTTTTGAGAAGTAGAGTAAGTTTCTATTTTACCATCGGCATTCATTCGCATGCTTTCGATAATTTCAAAGTAACGACGTTCAATATCGACCATTTCTTTCCATTTTCCCAAAATCAGTAAGCCAAGAAAGAAAAATAGGGTGATTACAAAAAGGGCAGTCGATACAAACAAATAGATAGAAGCTCGTATAATAACATTATTTTCAATATCGTGATAATACCAAGGGTTTGCTAAATAAGGCTCTGCAAACATCATCACAATCCATGCAATTACCACATTAAAAAAATGATAAAAATACCATTTGACCAACGGCGATTTGAATGTATACGTGTTTCAATGAACTTTTCTTGTGAGGGAGTTAACATAACCTGGTATTCCCAAATATTTAGTGGTCAGAATGAATTTAAAATACAAAGCAAAACTCTACGCTTAAAAATACTAAGGTTTAATTATTTTACCATAGGATGTATTCTTTCTACATATTACTCATTATGCCAGTCGGTGTATTATATGGGATGTATTACTCCGTCAGTTTAATCACATGTTCATTACTCAACTTTCTTAAAAATAAAATGAATTCCACTCTTTACGATCAAATTCCTTATACTAAAAACGTCTACAAACGTACTCATCCTAACAATTTAGCAACTATTGCCAGTTTGCATGGCTTGCAACCACCTACAGTTGAAAATTGCCAGGTTTTAGAATTAGGGTGTGCCAGTGGTATTAATACCATTGCAATGGCAACAATCACGCCACAAAGTGAATTCATCGGTATAGATGCATCAGAAAAACAAATTGCAGAAGGTCGTGCGAATATCCAACATCTTAGTTTGAAGAACATTCAACTAAAAGCCATGGATATGATGACCATAGATGATACGCTAGGTAAGTTTGATTATATTATTGCGCACGGCGTATATTCCTGGGTGGCAGAACCAGCTAGAAATAAATTGCTACAAGTTTGTCGTGACCATTTGCAACCTCAAGGAATTGCTTATGTCAGTTACAATGTATATCCAGGCTGGCATCAAAATCATGCCTTGCGCACTATTCTACGTTATCACACTCGTCATTTACCTGAACCACAAGCGCAATTGGAAAGTGCAAAACAATGTATTCGCTTGCTCAATCAAACTTTAGCCAGCCATTACGATACACATAGTTTAAATCTGAAAAAACTGTTACAGCGTATTGATAATTTAGGCGATCACTACTTATTTCATGAATATTTGGAACCTGATAATCATCCCGTGTATTTTCACGAGTTTTTAGCCCACACAAAGCAGTATGATTTACAGTATATTTCAGATACGGATTTAGCATTTGCTCTGCCACGCTACTTTCCACAAGAAACATTGTCACAGTTTGGGCCAACATTGATGGAGCAAGAACAATATCTTGATTTTTTACGCGATAATAGTTTTCGAGAAAGTTTGCTGTGTCATCAAGCTGTATCAATTAAACGCAGTCGGCATTATGTTGAGAAATTGTATGTTGCTGCCAATATCAAAGCTAATTCAACTTCAATTTCTTTAGATGAAGGCATGTTAGAAGAGTTTTCTGATTTGTCTCAAGGCGAAGGACGCATGGCTCTGGCAATTAGTTCTCCAACGCTAAAAGCTATTTGTGTCTGTTTAAGCGAACATTGGCCTCAAAATTTAGCGTTTGAAACCTTAATTCAATTGGCTTATCAGCGTTTAGATATTCCTAATATTAGTCTTGAACAGTTACCTGAAGTTATGTTGGATGATATAAAAATTTTGTTATTAGATTTATATTTAAAGAAAATTGTGGAATTTTCGACCTTACCCAGTCAATTTATCACGCACATCACTGAGAAGCCACTTGCCAGCCCATTGGCTAGACTACAAAGTCTTTCGTCAGAAGAAGTCTACAATGTACGTTATGAGAAATTAAGCCTGAATTTTTTGGAACGCTATTTATTACCCTTATTAAATGGCCAAAACGATGAACAAGCTTTGTTAAAAGCTATGTTAGCCGGTGTTGAGAACGGTGAATTGATCTTGTCTCAAGGAGAAAATGAGCAGAATGCCAACGCAACACTACTAAATGATCAAAGTGAAGTATTATTGCAACAAATTCGTTCAATTTTACAAGTTTTATCAAAAAGAGCTTACTTAGTAGCTTAAGTGAGGTTTCAACTATTGCATTTAAGGGGTTTAATGTTATCTTATATTCAAAATGACTAAAGGATAACCGATGAATAATCCCTTAAATTTACCTGTGTTAGGGTTTGCCGCTTACAGTGGTACGGGTAAAACAACGCTGTTGACAAAATTAATCCCGTTGCTAAAATCAAAAGGACTGCGTATTGGCTTAATTAAACACGCTCACCATCAGTTTGAAATTGATCATCCAGGTAAAGACAGTTATGTATTGCGTCAAGCTGGCGCTGAACAAGTGTTAATTGCCTCGAAACATCGATGGGCGTTAATTACCGAAACAAAAGATTTAGAAGAACCTCATTTAGAAACTTTGCTTGCACAAATTAATACCAAAACATTAGATTTGGTTTTAGTTGAAGGCTTTAAGCATGAAGCCTTTCCAAAAATCGAATTATATCGCTCAAGCTTAGGTAATCCCCTTATTTTTCCTAAAGATGAATCAGTCATTGCGATTGCAACAGATGAAGTTATTTCAACGCATTTACCTCGCTTAGATATAAACAATATTGAGTCAATAAAACAGTTTGTTTACAATTATATACAAAAGGGTCACGACCACTAAGCTAAGCTCGTAGGAGTGCAACTTTAGTTTGCACACGCAAGATAAATCTAGCACTCCAAACTGAAAAAAATCCTTAACTTAATGGCTGTGATACAAAAGAATGGGTATTAATTAATAAATAAGGAAAATGTAACGACCTGTCATGCTTAGGAATGAGAAAATTTAATTTGGGATTGTCTTTCATGCTTTAGCTCAAACTAATTCTCAAAGCCGTTGAGATTGCAAGCGGAGATAAGGTCAGGGCTAATGATAACAATGCGCCTAGAAAATAAAGTTGGCCAGTGACAGGTAATCCTTTGGCGGCTACGTTGACAGCATTGGCAGCAAAAATCAATACAGGAATATACAAAGGTAATACTAATAACGAAAGCAATACACCACCTCGTCTAAGCCCAACTGTTAAGGCAACTCCAATGGCACCCACTAAACTTAAAATAGGGGTACCTAGAGCTAGTGTCAGAATTAAAGTCCACATAGCTTCAGACGGCATAAAAACTAATATGCTAAGAAAGGGTGCCAATAATAGAAGAGGTAGCCCTGTGACTAACCAATGGGCAAAGACTTTGGCCAACACTAATAACGATAAAGAATGAGGGGTTAAAATGATTTGTTCTAAACTGCCATCTTCAAAATCAGAACGAAACAAATTATCTAGTGACAACATAGCCGCTAATAACGCAGCGACCCAAATAATACCAGGTGCCATGGTTTGCAACACTTTAGACTCTGGACTAATCCCCAATGGAAATAAACTGACGACAATCACAAAAAATAACAAGGGATTGGCTAGTTCACCACGATGTCGATAAGCTAAAGTCAAATCACGTTTAAGCAACATTAAAAAAGTAGAAAATTCACTCGCCATCGTGTTATTTACTCCCTGTTGCGGCTACTAATTTGTTTTCTAAACGTTCAATCGCCTTTTTCTCTCTTTCTAAAGCACCTTCAGATCGAATCATTCGGTTTCTTACTGTGGCAGCTTCACTCCGGGCAATACTTAACTCTTGTTCCAGCTTGATAATTTGTTCTTTATAAGTAATTTCTTGAGATTCAGCCCGTGCAATTGCTGTAACTGCTGTTTTTTCAATATCCAGCCGTGCCTTAATTTCAGCTTCAAGCTCTCCTTTCAATTCCAGTTTTTCTTCTTTGAGTAGCTTAATATCTGACTCTAATTTTTTAATCACTTCGCGCATTTCTTGACTAACCGCTTGCGCAACAGCTAGTTGTTGCTGTTCTAATTTTAATTGTTTCCAGACCTGTTCTGATTCAAGTAGTGCCTCTTTTAAACTTTTGTCCAATCGTTCTTTAACCCGTAAGTTAGCAATAGACTCTTCGCTGACTTCTTTGAGAGCAAGCCGATCTTGTTCCACTTGACGAGTGACTTCTTGCAGCCTTTTTTTAAGCCCTTCTCCTGCTTCTTTTACCCGTCCAATATCCTCTAGAAGGTGTTTAATTTCACTTTCTTGCTGATCACGTTTATTGGAAAGTTCATCGACTTGTTCTTGATAACTTTTCAACTCTGCTGCTTGGTGGTTAACATCAACTTGCAGGGATTTATTTTCTCGTGTAAGTGTTTCAACTTGAGCTTTAACTGCCGCTAATGCTTTGGTTAATTCATCTTCTCGAATAATTGCCGCGTGGTATTGTTGAGTAAGCCCAATTTCGCGTTGTTGATATTGTTTCTTAAGTTTTATAATTTTGTCTTGTGCATATTCCTGCAATAGTTGCCAAAGCAGTTGTACAGAATCAGCTCCGATGCGCTGCACTTCTTCTGGCAATTCTAAAGGCTCTTCATGTACCGTTGAGAGTACCAACGATCTTTTTCCTTCGTTTGACATAATATCAATTTATCCATTTTCTATAAGCAACTATTGCACATAAAGTTTAAACTATTTTACAGAAAGTTTATACTGTATCCTATCATTTGAGTCATAAGGGAGTGTTCTGATGTCTAACATGATTTATAGGCTACTCACCATCAGCTTTTTCTTAATTTCAGTCCCAAGTTGGGCAGTAGAACCGCTAAAAGCTGATAATATTCCTGAATTACTACAGCCATGGGCAGACTGGGTTCTGCATGATCATCCCAACCTTGCCTGTCCTATTGCCTATAATGGCGCTCAACGTCAATGTCATTGGCCATCTCAATTAAGCATTGATATTCAAGACAAAGAAGCAACATTTAGTCAAATCTGGCAAATGGCAAAACCCGATTGGGTAATTTTACCAGGCACGGCTCAAGCTAACCCTCGTAATACCGTTTGGCCACAAAATGTGAAAGTAAATCAGCAGCTTACAGTCGTAACAGATCGCAATGGAGTACCCAGTATTTTCTTACCGCAAGGTCAATCTACCATCACAGGCCAATTTTACTGGCAACATCGTCCTGAATCCTTGAAAATTCCAGCCAACACAGGATTAGTCAATTTAACCATTGATGAACAAGTCATTAATATTCCCGAGCTGGATCAAAAAGGTCAACTTTGGTTGAGACAAAGTGGCGCACAGCAAAATCAAGAAACCAAAGAGGATAGTTTAGAAATTCGTGTTTATCGTCGCTTAATTGATGACATCCCATTACAAATTATTACGTACTTAGAAATTAATGTGGCTGGCAGACACCGTGAAATTACTTTAGGTCCAGTGACTTTAGATGCCCAATTACCGATGTCTCTAAAAAGCCGCTTACCTACTCGACTCGAACCTGATGGAAAATTGCGTTTACAAGTACGTCCTGGAACTTGGAACATTACTTTACGTACACGTCAGTTAGGTCAAGTGCAAAGTCTTACGCTACCCAAAGTTGAGCCACCTTGGGTAGAAGAAGAAATTTGGGTATTTGAATCCCGTAATATATTGCGTTTAGTAGAAATTCAAGGAGCCACTAACATTGATCCCCAACAAACCTCTTTACCCAGAGATTGGCGACAATTTCCCACCTATCTTGTTAAACGAGGCGATATTTTAAACTTCGTAGAAAAACGACGGGGTGATCCTGAACCTGCACCAGATCAACTAACTTTACATCGGGATTTTTGGTTAGATTTTGATGGTGAAGGTTATAGTGTGCAAGATCGTATTACAGGAACCATGACACGCGGTTGGCGGCTTGAAATGAATACCCCTGCTCTTTTAGGACGGGTAAGTATTAATAATGCCAATCAGTTTAT
The DNA here is from genome assembly GCA_016745055.1 of Thiotrichaceae bacterium. Lineage (GTDB taxonomy): Bacteria > Pseudomonadota > Gammaproteobacteria > Beggiatoales > Beggiatoaceae > JADGDF01. The sequence goes on from JADGDF010000079.1 coordinate 16,665, forward strand.
TACTCAATTGGCTGACTCAGATAAAACAGGTGTTGAAGTCCGTCGTGGCTGGCTTGAACTAGTCGCTGACAGTCGTTTAGAACAAAGTGTGGATGAGCTACCTGCTGTTGGTTGGGAGCATAACTTCCAACATGTCAGCGCCACTTTGCATTTGCCACCAGGTTGGCGCTTATTTGATGCTAACGGTGTGGATAATATCCCAGGCACTTGGTTAGAACGTTGGAGCTTATTGGATTTATTTATAGTGCTGATTATTGCCATTGCCATCAGCAAGATGTTTTCATTCTCCTGGGGAATCATCAGCTTAATTGCCCTTGTGATTTGTTATCATCGTGTTGAAGGATTGCAATTTGTCTGGTTAAATTTATTAGCTGCCATTGCTTTACTGCGTGTATTGCCAGCTTTAGGATGGTTTAGTCGTGTTGTAAAATTTTATCGTAATGCCGCGTTAATTGTCATGCTCGTTGTTGTTATTCCTTTTATGGTACAACAAGCACGAGAAGTCTTTTTTCCACAGTTGGAAAAACCTTATCAACGTTTAGGCGATAATCAAATATATCATTCTTCCCAGTCTATTTCAGATTCAGTCGCTAATTTTAATGAGGTTGACGAAGAAGTACGTTTAGAATCTGCCGTAAGAAGCCCATCTTCCTATGGGGGGTATAAGCAAAAAGTAAAACTTTCTAAGAAATTAGCTCAAATTGATCCTAATGCTCAGGTTCAGACAGGACAAGGTTTACCGCAATGGGAATGGCACAATGTTGAAATGCAGTGGAGTGGACCTGTCAATGCAGATCAACAAATTAACTTATATTTACTTTCGCCATTGATGAACAACATCTTGGGCATACTAAGAATCGCTTTTCTAGCAATTTTAGCCACCTTTCTACTCTTTGTTTCTTGGAGAAGAACAACGTAGGATAGCATTGTAAGCGCAATTCATGTAGAACTTGATGAGTGGTAGGAAATAAATCATTTTTCATGATGTATTTCCTGCCATTATTAGCCTGCCTATTTTAATATAATAAGCTTCCACTTAAAAAAATATTACCACACTAAAAAACTTCAACTAAAATTACATAAAGCCCTTTTCTTTGGGAAATGTTATTTATTTGGAGTTCATTATGAAAACTAAAGTTATCCTTACTTTACTGCTTGTTTTGTGTTCACCCCGCCTATTTGCAACAGCAGAAACGTTTAATAACGCCTATGTTTTTGAAAAAATTGACAAGTGGTGGTTTGCATCACCTTGGTCTTTGAGAGAATTGAATGGCGTTGTGTTGTTTAACGCCAATGATGGCGCAAATGGTGAAGAAGTGTGGCGAAGTGATGGTACGGCGACTGGTACCTATCTGATTAAAGATGTTACCCCTGAAGATGAAGTATTTCGCTGGTTTTTGACTAAATCTAATCAACATGTTTTTCTCAGCGCCCATGATGGTATTCATGGCTGGGAATTGTGGAAAACGGATGGGACACAAAAAGGTACAACTTTAGTAAAAGATATTAAAAATCAGGGAGACAGTGACCCTTATCATCTGACAGATGTGCAAGGGCATTTATTTTTCAGTGCAGTGGGTAACTATGGTGGCGAAGAATTATGGAAAAGTGATGGCACGGCACATGGCACAAAAATGGTCAAAGATTTAAATGACTCAGGAAAAAGTTCTTACCCTTTTCAGTTTTCTCCTCAGGGTAAGCAGATTTTTTTTACAGCCAATGGACAGACTAAAACGATTGAATTGTGGAAAAGCGATGGTTCAGAACTTGGTACGGTGCTAATTAAAAAATTTCCTAATCCCGCTAAACAAAGATTACACAGTCTAATTGCTATCAATAACACCTTATTTTTCGTCGTGGATGATGGTATTCATGGTAAAGAACTTTGGAAAACTGATGGGAGAAAAACCCAATTGGTTAAAGATATTCATCCAACCAACGATGCAAATCCAAATCGTTTAGCAGTGATGGAAGAAACCTTATATTTCGTGGCTGACGATGGTGTGCATGGTCGTGAATTATGGAAAAGTGATGGTACTGAAGAAGGCACAGTGCTGGTCAAAGATATTCATCCTACCAACGATAGTCAACCTTGGTCTCTGACACCCTTTAATAATACTTTATTTTTTAATGCAGACGATGGTCAACATGGTCGTGAATTGTGGAAAACAGATGGTACTCGCGAAGGCACGGTACTGGTAAAAAATATTCATCCCAGCAAAGACAGTCTACCCAGTGAATTTGTCAATTTTAACGATGTATTATTTTTCCGCGCTAATGATGGTGTGCATGGCACTGAATTGTGGCAAAGTGATGGCTCAGAAGCAGGTACATTGCTAGTCAAAGATTTGAATCAAACAGACAAAATTGGTGGCAGCAGTTTGCCTTCAAAATTAACGGTCGCTAACCAAATGCTATTTTTTACTGCAATTGATGGTAGTTTAAATGGCCGAGAACTTTGGGTAATGAAATCTCCTCAAGATTTTTATCTGGATAACACCAATATCAGGGAAAAATTGCCTCGAGGTTCGTTAGTGGGACATTTTCAACCTGTGTTGCCTCAAACGAAAGTGGCATACCAGCTAATTAACGGGATTGGCAGTCAAGATAATTCCAGTTTTCAACTCCTAGATAACCGTTTAATGACAAAAGCAGTGTTTGATATTGAAAAACAGCATTTGTATCAAATAAAAGTCCGTGCAACTGATGAGAAAAAAAGGCAATGGGAAAAACAATTTTCTATTAGTGTAAATGAGCTTTTACCCTCACCTCCTCCCGCACAAGTCATTTTAAAATTAGCTGTGAATAGTGGACGTGGTCAAATTCGTCTCTCGTCAGAAAGCTGCAAAAATGAGTGTGAGTATCTTATCCAAGGTGGCATGGAACTCAGAATCATGGCAATCCCTGACAAAGGCTGGCAATTTGCAGGATGGCGAGGTGATTGTGACAGTAAAGACACTACGACTACTGTAGCAATGCTAAAGAATCAATTTTGTATGGCTAGCTTTGAAGTTAAACAACACCAGTTAACGGTAAAAATTGTAGGTGCTGGCACCATGATCAGCCAGCCTCAAGGGATTGATTGTACGAGTGAATGCCAGTCAACTTTTAAAAATAACCAGTTAATAGAGTTAATGGCACAACCAGATAAAGGTTTCCATTTTGTAGGCTGGGAAGGTGATTGTGCAGGAACAGCGTCTAATGTGTTGTTACGTATGTTAGAGAATAGAAGTTGTACTGCGCGTTTTGAAGCTTTGCAGCCTATTTTCGAATTTTTTCAATGACATTTGATAATTAGGTATAAATTATGTCATTCCCATGTCACGGTTTTAACTAGTAAAACCAATAGGGGTGCAAAGTTTATCTTGCTGTTTGCAAAATAAATTTTTGGTAGTCCCCCAGAAGTAGAGATTTAATGATATTGTAAGGTATTATTAGTAATATAACGAGAAAGCAGGTTAAAAATGCAGGTTTGTCCAACAT
>JADGDF010000252.1 GCA_016745055.1 Thiotrichaceae bacterium
GTAGTTCATCTATTTCCTTAGAACCTGTTTAGTTCCTATAACCACTAGTTTAACTTTTCTCCCCATTTTTTCAATACCTTATTTCGCAATAAGTCTAATTTAATAAAGGCGAAAACTTACGGAGCGTTTATTATTATTATTATGTATTAATTATAAACTCATTATTTGTACAGATGAAAGAAACTCAAAATTGAAGTGTTATGTGTGAGGCTTCACGTTGCCTAACCTAGCTATTCTCCACTATTACGAGTTAGTCTAGTGTAAATGGAAAAGCGCTATTTCTTAAATCATCAGGAGAGAGTGGACTGCCTGCAATTCTCTTTACTATAAACTGGCTACGTTGGGAACGGTGAATTGCTTTACAGGGTTTTCTTAATAAATGGCTGCTGTCTTTGAAGTTTGAAGATAACACTAACAAATCTCCATGAATTGTTTCATCAGGAGAATTAATAGTTACTTTACCATCAACTCCAAGTTGAGACGAAGCGCTGATAATACTCCCGAAGGATGTCACAAAATGATCACCTGTTAAACGAATGTTGCCACCATTTCCTTGATACGCTTGGGCTTTAATTTGACCACAATTTAATACCACAAGTTCTGGATTTTGCAGCGTAATATCACCCCCATCTCCACTGCCACCTTGAACACTAGTCGTTATTTGACCTCCTTCTAATACAATGGAGTCCCCAACATTGACTACAATATTACCGCCTTGAGCAAGTTTGGCTTCTGTCCTAAGTTGAGAATTCTGTAGGTGAATAAATGCTTGAGCATTTAATACAATATCACCTGCATTACCACTGCCCAGATTTGAAGAAACAATTTCCGTTTCATTTTGCATATTTAATTCATCCACTATTAAATGAATATGGCCTGCATCTCCACCCCCTAAACTAGAAGTATTAATATCCGCTTCTTCAGTGAGACTTAAACGCGGTGTTTCTAGCCACACTTCCCCTGCATGACCGCTATTCTTCTTTTGACTTAAAGAGATAGCTTGAATACCAAAACGTGTTTTACTGAGTTTAGGATTTTCTATCACCTGTTGTTTTTCAGGATTTTGGAGCGTCATGGCTTCAGTCGCGTAAATGGTAATATGTCCACCTTGACTGCTGCCAGATGCATTGCTGGAAATATTACTGCGGTTTGTCAAAGTCACTGTTTCAGCTTCAATATAAATACTTCCTGCATCGCCACTGGGTGCTTTTGGTCGTGTTTTTGAACTTGATGGATTGGGAGGTGGTCTAACCGATGAGGTGTTACTTGTATTAGCATCAACCACAATTGCACTGTGATCAAGCAATATTGGGCCATTGACAATCAGCTTCACATTGCCCCCTTGACCATTACCAACAGTTGTGCTGCTTAATATTGTATTTTTTGAAGTAATAGCATTGGTTGTCAGAAAAATTTCACCAACACGATTTGCTTGAGTCGATGAACTTTCAAAGGCATTTACCGCAATAAATCCATTGTCTAAATATATTTTTTCAGGTACTGTCAAAATGATACTTCCTCCCTGGCCAGCATCAAAGGCATTGCTCTCAATTGTCGAATTATCAAGCTTAAGATAATCAGTATTTATCGTAATGGTACCTGCACGACCACCAGTTTCTAATATAGATTCAGCTTTAGTTTCGCCCGCTTCATGGACAATATCCAATTGCCCTGAATTAGCAAAAATTGTGGCATTTGTCAGCGTAATCGAATCAATAGCTTCGATGTTAATATCACCACCATCGTCATCGCTGATGGTTGCACTAGAAATCATCGTGTCAAACGAAACTTTGTCTTGATGAATACGACCATTTGGACTTCCTTTTAAATTCAAGTTTTTCACTTGAATATTAATTTTACCTTTTTCTCCTTCCTTTAAGGCATCTGCACGAATACGACTTTGTTTTAAGGTTAAAGTCTTAGCCTGAATATCAATTTTACCTGCACCTTTACCACTGGTTGTAATGACAGAGCCATTTTCAAGCGTAACATTATTATGAGAAGCTGTTGAAATTTCAGGTTTATCTGAAGTTAAAGTTACCTCGCCTGAGCTATTGACACTGGTTAGATAAATTTGACCTTCAGGTGATCCAAGCTTGGCATTATTCATTGTCAATTCCCCTCCCGTCAAAGACAATGTTTTTTTAGGCTGAATAAACAATTGACTGCCATTAATCTGTATAGGTGCAACATTATCCGTTAAAAAACCAAAAGCATTGACAGATGCCACAGTTAATCGACTATTTTCAGGAGAACGTGCATTAAATTCTCCTCCATCTTGTAATTTTAAAGTATCAGCAGTGGTTGCATAAAAACTACCCTGAACATCAAGTTGAGCATTAGGCCCAAACATAACACCATTGGGGTTAATAAAATAAGTATCTGCATTAGGGATCTTATTTTTAAGTATGCCATCAATAGTCGAGACATTTCCGCCTGTCACGCGACTGATGACATTTTTAACTGTTGATTGGCCTGAAAAAGTTGCTACTTCCCCTGGAAAAATATTAAATTTTTCAAAGCTGTGAAATAAATTGGGACCAACAGTCGTACCTAAATCTTGGCTAATATTGTAATTAGGTGCTTGTAAATTGACTTGAGCACCCAATGTTCCATCGGTGATGATTTCTGCATAAGCATGAAAACTAGCGATGATAAGGAATAAGCTAACGACTTGTCTCTTGAACATTATTATTGCCTCAATGGATATGCTGTATTTATAGTGTGTTTACTAATTACAATTAATCCATTTTTTTCACTTTCAACCATTGGGACAACGTGGTTACTTAATTTTTGTAAATCAATAGGTCACCCTTTTAATACGAACACGTAAGATGCAGTAAGGAAATAAATCCCATCACTTCAGTGTTTTTTAATTATTGCCAAATACTTTTCTAATTCTTCCAGAGGTATATTTTTCAAAAGCTCCTCAAAAGGTATATTTTTCAGAAGCTCCTCAGAAGGAAAATTTTTCACAATATCTTGGCTTGAAAGCCCTGTTAAGCGCTCCTGAGTGGAAAACTTTTGGAGGATATCCTCTGGATTTAATAAATCCAAGTGATCTTGGACATAATCTTTCACATAATCGTCAATGGTATAAGCCACTACAACGCCCTCCATATTGTAAAACTCAAATAGTCGGCTGATGAAACTACTCATTTTAGCCAGTTTATGTCGATAGTTTAGCCTGGCAGTTTTTATTTTTCCAGGATTCGCGCTGTAAAGTTGCCAAAATGCGTTATTGGATGTTTCAGGAAATTCATTGAGTACCAAAACTCTGACCGTCTGGCTGCCCCATTTAATCTCGTAAACACCTGCTTGCACTTTAGTCAATATTGTTCCTTTGGCTAGTTTTTGTGGAAAGTGAGTACTGACTGCATAAAGTCTGAACTGCTCAACAGGCAATAATGCTTTATCGCTGCTCTGCTTGCGATAGTTGACATAATGCCCCACAAGTTCGTCCAAAGCCCAGCTTGTCAAAGATTCTCGAAAAGATTTGTAAGTCAGTAAATTATGTTGGGCTAGGTTATCCAAGCCGTCAGGCAAATCCCCTGGTAATTTGCCCATTCTGACTTTTTCAATAATAACCACATCTAAAAACTGCTGTTTGATAGAGAGGTCTTTTTCAAGTTCGACTTCGTAGTCGGTGTAGGCAAATAAGTCTATCAAACCAATGCCAAATAATCGGTGCCAATTCGTCATTTGTGGATTATAACATGTTGATAATCAGGGATTATACCCTTTTGTGAATCCGATCAAATGATTACTACGTAAATATTCAAGGTTTAGAAAAACACCTTAAATTGAAGAACTTACTTCCTTGGACTTGTACGTTTGCGAGCTACTTTCTAGAAAAGGTTGGATTTGCTCAAACTGCTTACGACTTATATCGCTGGGGTATGTTTTTCTCATTATTCCATTATCTGACAGACTTTTGACTTTTTCAAAAACTTTAAACAGGTTCTAAGGTTGAAGCGAAGAGCAAAACTTAGTTTTTTTGAGACTTGGTTTGAACATGTTAAAGTCGTGAACACTCCCTTTAGCAAAAAAAGTGGAGGCGACC
>JADGDF010000350.1 GCA_016745055.1 Thiotrichaceae bacterium
CTTATTGATTTATATGATGAAATAATTGGAGTATGTGCCGGACTATGGAACTTTTATCTAGCTAATTGATTGATTTTTAACGGGATACAACTCTTTTATTTAATAGAGGCGACTTTAGCCTTTTTTTGGCATCTTCAAGGCTGAAAATATTTAATAAATCTTCAACAAAGTTCCATCCATCTAATAATGTTTGACAAGTTCTCTCTGAAGATGCTCTGTTAAGTCTCAAATTGTTCAATGAAACCCAAAACTTATCAATATTTATCTCTGTTCCTTGTTCCCATTTTACACTAGAACCAAGTAAACTTTTGAGTTGCTCTAATGAAGTAGAAGAGATTAATTTTTTTCGAATATTCAACTTAAAACTGTCCTCAAATTTATCATTTTCCTGCCAAATTAGGATAATTGTTTTTTCCTTATAGATAAAGCTATATGGATACATTCTTTTATTCTCTGCCATGAATTTTCTCTTGTTCCAACAGTTTTGGCATGAGAATGTGTATTGCGTCGCTCCAGTGGCATAATTTCAAGTCTATTCTTGGTAGACTTCTATCAATCTCGGTGGCGATAAATAGTTACGCGAACTTACCAAACGAACTAAATTTCAAGGAACAAAAAACTCTAAATTTTTACAATACTCACTATTCTTTAAAAAATCAGGCAATTCAGGTGTGACACCTTGATAAAATCGGAAATATATATTCTCAATTTTTCCCTGTCTATCCTTAAATACATCTACTTGAACAAATCCAACCCCTTCTGGAAAGAGCCCGCAAACGCACTAGTCCAAGGAAAGTGGAGCTTTATGAAATCTTTTGTGCAGTATTGTACGTACTCAAAAGTGGTTGTCAGTGGAGAATGCTACCAGAAGGTTTTCCTAAATGGCAACTGGTGTATTACTACTGGAGGATTTGGAGTAAAACTAATGATGAAGGTAAACCAAGTTTACTGGAACAACTCTTAAAAAAAACAGGTTGGCGTGGTCCGAAAGAACCTTGGACGCAATGCCACTCCAAGTATGTTGATAGTTGGCTCACAGAGTGTAAAGAATGTTGATTGTGCTGAGAAAAAAGGTGATGACGCAGGCAAGAA
>JADGDF010000351.1 GCA_016745055.1 Thiotrichaceae bacterium
ACGCTCACCGGTTTCTTGGAAAGTCAGATTGTACTTGTCTTTGGTGGCAAATACTTTTTCGCGAAATTTAAGTGGGTTAGTCATGTATATATTATGACACATCAGCTATACGAGACTTTCAACCATTTTAAGTTGGCTTGTGATGAGTTTTTCAATCAAGCTTGTGAGCATGTGGTATTACTTCGCTCATTATTGGCAGATAATTTTCAACTTATTGCTATTCCAGAAACCAATTTTTGAGTGGCTGTGACTATAAACATAATTTGGCTGAGTTGTTTAATCAATTCTTCAGGTACATTAGGAAAGTGAGCAATGGCATGAGGGGTATAAGTTTGTGTTTCCCATAAAATACGTAGCTGTTTGCGCGTTCGATCAGCTGTGTTTTTAAACGTTCTTATCACACCTCCACCAGCAGGAAACGCCCTCTTGCTACAGTTAAATAGACTGAGTCGTGGGAAGAAACATATTTAGGCGTAATATTTAATGCCTTGCTTTTTCAAACATGCTCTGGGTAATGCACTGTCTGCAAAAGCTGTTGGTGAGGGAAAGGCTAACGTTTTACCTTCAAACTCTTCCGCTGCGAGGCATGGAAGCCGAGTAGTCCGCGACTAGCTGGGCGCTCAAAAATGGTATAAAACAGAACGTAAGGGCGATAGTCCTTGGGTGCGTTTTTTGCTATATTTGAGCATCACCCCAGCGTTAAGTCATGGTGGAGTAGGCTAACGGAGTGCGTAGTTGCCGTATTGAGATCGGACGTGTCGGGGCAACTAACTAGCGTCTCGCTGAGAATTGAGTCGCTCTTAGGGATAGGACGTCCCGTGAGCGGCACGAAATCTCTGCGTGACACCGGAATACTTTGTAATGTACTTTTTTGGCTGGTGACAATAATCCCTTTAATACGTTTATCTTTTTCCTTTGCAAACGCAATATAACCAGGGCCTTCATGAAATACAGTATAATGATAGGGATTCATATAGGCAATATCATAATATAGTAAAATTCCTATAAACATATACCATGATATGGAGTAATGAATAATACCAAATGAATAATAGTAAAGATTTAAGAGAGCGCGTAGTGAAATTTG
>JADGDF010000352.1 GCA_016745055.1 Thiotrichaceae bacterium
TTTAGGAAAACCTTCTGGTAGCATTCTCCACTGACAGCGGCTTTTGAGTACGTACAATACTGCACAAAAGATTTCATAAAGTTCTACCTTCCTTGGACTAGTGCGTTTGCGGGCTCTTTCCAGAAGGGGTTGGATTTGTTCAAATTGTTTGCGACTTAGGTCGCTTGGGTATGTTTTTCTCATTACTTCATTATCTGATAGACTTTTGACTTTTTCAAAGACTTTAAACAGGTTCTTAGCGCTTCATACTCAGCTAGAAAGTCCTTTTGAGCCTGGCTATTTGCTTTGCCAGGGACTAATTGTGGCTTTTTGTATACATAACCTAAACGATGCAATAGATGATTCATGCCCCGCTCACTGTAGTGAATATTCCATTGCTCTTCAACGTAGGCAATTACAATATGAGTACTCAGGCACAAATTGTCATCCAAATGGGTTTTCAACTGTTGTTGCTCACTCGCCGATAAATAGACTTATTGCGAAATAAGGTATTGAAAAAATGGGGAGAAAAGTTAAACTAGTGGTTATAGAAACTAAACAGGTTCTAAGAAAATAATATGAATTACGAAAAACTGAAAGTTTTATCAAATGAAAGGTTTAAACGCTATTTAGGGGTAAATAAAGAATTATTTGAAGAGATGGTGAATATAATTAGACCTCGAACCAGACTGGGTAACACACCTAAGCTAAGTTATGAAGAACAACTATGTATGACACTCACGTATTTTAGAGAATACAGAAGTCAGTACCATTTAGGTGTGGATTATGGTCTATCAGAATCCAATGTATGTAGGACAATCCAAAAGATAGAAAACAAGCTAATGAGAAGTGGTAAATTTAGTTTATCAGGTGGTGAACATGAGTGTATAGTTGTTGATGCGACAGAACAAGAGATTGAAAGGCCAAAGAGGCGACAAAGAATTCATTACAGTGGGAAAAAAAACGCCACACTCAAAAAGCACAAATAATGATAGATTTTAATAGTAGAAAGATTATTTCAACCTACTTTGCTAAAGGCAGTGTTCATGACTTTACCCTATTCAAACAAAGTCTCAAGAAAGCTCAACTTGATGTCTCTATACGAGT
>JADGDF010000253.1 GCA_016745055.1 Thiotrichaceae bacterium
TATATAGTCACCGCAATATAATATGTCACATTTAAAAAATAATGTGAGAATAAGCTTTCAACGTCGCATTGATGACGTTTTCTAAGAGCCTGTTGATATTAATAATAAAATGTTAGATTAAAATATTTTGTTCAAGATAATCAAGATGAAAAGAACGGAAAGAGAAAGCTACCCAAGTGATATTAGCCGTAAAGAGTTTGAAGCTATCAGAGAAAAGCTAGAAAGTTTTAGGAAAAGAACTAAACCCAAGTCAATTGATATCTATGATATATACGGCGCCATACTCTATGTGGTGGTATCAGGATGTTCCTTGAGGATGCTCCCTCATGATTACCCGAAATGGGGAACCGTTTACAGTTTTTTGGCTCATAGGGCAAACAGGTATCGTTGCTGATAAGATAGAGAATATTGGTTGAATCATTCCAGTTTATGAAGACTTGTTTAGCTAAAAATAATGGGAAACCAATAAATCTTCCAGAACCTGTTCTCTTCCATTGGCAATGTGTCGAGGTATTTGCTTTGTTTTTTTACCTTCTATGTTAGTAATATTATTGATGTTGTCAAAGAATTTTAATAAATAATTTATGATAAAATTAATAAAGTATTACCAGCTTTGATTTTCTCTACTTTTATTCTGAACCAAGGTATTTTCTATGTATTCCTCTAACCCTGCTTTGATTTCCCACTCATACTGCCAACCAATTTTTTCACGAATACAAGTAATATCTGCACAAGAATGACGGATATCTCCTGCCCGAAGAGGTAAATATTTTGGTTTGATACTTGTTTTCAGTAAGTGCTGTAGTAAATTACAAAGTTGATTAATACTGATACTTTGTTCACTTCCTACGTTAAACACGTAATTGCCTTCTATTGCTTCCATAGAACAAATATTAGCATTTACCACATCTTTTACATATATAAAGTCTCGAGTTTGTTCACCATCTCCATGAATAGATGGTATTTTTCCATTTGATAAGAAATCAGCAAATACTGAAATCACACCGGAATATGGTGACTTTGAATCTTGCCTAGGACCATATACATTAAAGTAGCGTAATCCCACAGAAGATAGACCATATACTTGATAATATAGGGAAGCTAACTCTTCAGCGTAGTGCTTTTCCAAAGCGTAGGGACTCATAGGGATACTGGGTATTTCTTCCTTGAGCGGTATGGTGTCATTTATCCCATAAACAGCAGCAGAACTGGCGAAAATAACTCGTGAAACACTACAGCAGCGTGCGGCTTCAAAAACATTAAATGTTCCTACCGTATTACAGTGAAAACTCTTTTTTGGTTGTTGTATCGACAGAGGAACCGAGATTAAAGCAGCTTCGTGAAAGATATATTTCACGCCCTTTGTTGCAGCTAATACTATATCAAAATCACCAATATCACCTTCAATCAGCTCTAGTTGACTTTGTCTAGGTAAACAAGTTAGATTTTCCCACTTACCCGTGGAAAAATTGTCAAGTACCCGAACTTGAGTATCGCTCTTAAGAAAGTATTCAACTATGTGAGAGCCAATAAAGCCAGCGCCACCTGTTACCAGAATAGTAGGAGAAAGTTTCATGTTTTAAGGATATTAGTGATAGTTTATGAAAATAAGTTTGCTGTAAATTTTTCTGGAAATATTGTGAAAAACGATTCAAGCCTCATTTTGAAATTTTGACAAAAGTGGCTCAATCGCTCGGCGTATATCAAATTCAGCTTGGACTCTCCTTTGCCCTTCAGTAGCTAGACGAACACGCATTTCACCATCTCTACTTAACAATACAAGTTTTTCCGCCAGGTCATCCCAGTCAGCAGGATTAAAAAGTAAACCAGACTGTCCTGTCTTTACAAGTTCAGGAATACCAGCTACACAAGGCGCAATGACAGGAACGTTAAGGGCAAGTGCTTCCATCAATACAACTGGCAAACCTTCCATAAAACTTGATATTACAAATATGTCTGCGGACGATAATTCTTTAAATACCTCTGTGTCCGATGCAACACCAAGCAAGGTACAATGTGCTTGGAGTTCATGTTCTGTAATTCGTTTTTCAATATTACTTCGTTCAGCCCCTTCACCAATCAGGCGTAGTTCAATGTTTGCGCCCTGTTTAACTGCTATTGCAAAAGCATCTACTAAACCGAGAAGACCTTTTTCTGGAGAAAGACGAGCTACACATAATACTTGTAAGTGTTCATGTTTTTCCTTACTTAAAGGAGCTGGCATGTTCTCTAATTCTACTCCACAGCGTGATATAATCAGCTTAGACCAGTAGATGGGCTCCACAAGACGCATTGCCTGAGCGCGCCCAAAGTGAGAAACACAGACAACGAACTGTGAAGTTGCCACTTTTTGATTGAGTAACTGCCCAGCAGCATTTTCAAAATCGCAAACCCCATGAAGAGTTAAACTCCATTTAATTCCTAAGTAATGAGTTGCAAGAAAGCCGACAATCGCACCTGCTTGCGCGAAATGGTTATGGAGATGCCTAATATTGCGTTGCTTAAGCTCGCGGGCAAGAAGAATAGCTTCTGCAAAGTAAAATAATGCATAGAATAACGCACGGATACCAGGTACTCGATGACGAAACGCTAAGGTAATAGTTTTGAAGTAAATAAATGGATGCTGTATAAGTGATATTGCATGAGCTTTTAATAACGCTAAGGGATACGTAGGTAAAATATACCATGTATTTTTAAACTCTTGGCGATCTGCCTCAGAAATAATTTCTTCTGGGGAAGGAAGTCGTACACTAAAAGTTTGGATATCAATACCACAATGGCGCAAAGCATTTATTTCACGACGAATAAATGTGTGGGATGGTGCTGGATACTGACTAATAAGATAAGCTATGTGCATGATTTAATGTAATCTAGGGTAAAACCTGCTCAACCGCCATGCGAGGCGAGATGTTGAAAGACTTCCTTTCCTTGAGCAAGTGTGTTGACTTTGGATATCACAACGTTGGAGCATGAATGGGGAGACTTCAGCCTGATTTTGCCCCCATTGGGTAGTAACAGCTTGATGATAACCTGCTTGTTGTACTGCTTTCAGAATCCTTTTATCATAATCTCCATTGGGATAACAAAACGATTCAACAGGAATATTCAGATGTTCTTGGATAACACGACGTGAATTTTCTACTTCATAAATCAATTCTGTATCACTGCAGAATGGCAATATTGGATGTGACATAGAGTGAGAACCAATTTCATGACCATCATGTGCCAGTTTTCGTAATTGTGCCCAGTTCATCATGCCCTCCCAATTTGGACGAACCGCACCACCAATCGCATTTTCAATACGCTTCACCCAAGCTAAACGTTCTTCAGATGTTAATGTCTTAAGTTGTTCCACTAGGTTTATGGCAATGTTATGAGGTGTTTCTGTGGTAACAAGATTGAATTCATGAAGAAGTTCATGAACAGCCTTCGCATCCTGCTCATAAAAGCGTAAAATGGCATAAGCAAAGCGGTTATACCAAAGGATGTCGTTATGCTCAATGCCATCCACCACCACAAAAAAGCTAGCACGTACTCCAAATTTGTCAAGCACTGGTTTGGCATATAAGAAATTATCAAGCTGTCCATCATCAAATGTGATTGCGAGCAAAGGATGTTTAGTCTTTTCACCTGTGCTCCAACGTGCCAAACTTTCAGACAACGGCCCACATATAAAGTGTTGTAAGAAAAAGTTCATAAACCAAGTAAGCTCATCAGGTGTTATCGCAATTCCCGCCATAGGGTATGACTTTAGTTGAGCTTCTGGTAATACACGATGAAAAGTAATGACAGAGAAGTAACCATCAGCAGCATAAGATGGGTTTGTAATTCCACTAGCATAGAGCAAGTCACCCACAATATCACGAATAAAAGAACGAATATGATATAACATTATTGATTTTTACCAATACAATTAATTCTATTCCAACTCAAGCAAAAATGAACCCAAGTTTCGTATTAACTCCCATAAGGGTTTGATCAAAAAAAATATAAGGGTTTGATCAAAAAAAATATTA
>JADGDF010000254.1 GCA_016745055.1 Thiotrichaceae bacterium
TTATTGATTTATATGATGAAATAATTGGAGTATGTGCCGGACTATGGAACTTTTATCTAGCTAATTGATTGATTTTTAACGGGATACAACTCTAATAAACCCACCGCTTACCTTATTCCTTCTGAAACCTATGAATTCATTAAATTTTCGTCAGACCTGGCAGGTTTTGAAAACCTGCCAGGTCTTATTTACTTTCCATGCTTAATATAACTGTCCATCAAGTGTAGACGTAGACTGCTCTAAACTGTTATCTTGCTTTGTCTTAACTTCTTTTTCTGGTTGTTTTACCTTTTCAACTGGTTTTTCAGGGTCTACTTCTTTGTCAACATGACCTTCTTTCTTTTCAAGCCCTTCAGAAGAGCTCTTTGCATCATGCAGCTTATCGTCAGTTTGTTTGACAGATGTTTTCTCGGTTGTATCTATCTTTTCTGTAACAGGTTCGGATTGCTTGGGAGAAACACTGGTTTCTTGATAATCGTCCAACCAATATTCAAGCAGTTTTGAAGGTTCAACCCACTGAGTTTCAACACAAATAAACAAGAATAAATGCAATAATAAGATAAATAGTAAAATAGCCAAACGTTGAGAATGTTCACTTGTTAGTGTTACCCATTGTCTTGCTGGTATATTGGCTAACAAAATGGTGGTATTATCCTGTCCTGCCTTTGCTTTTGCGACAATTGCGTCTAACAACCCATTGACTGCCTGCTGTGCATTAATATTAGTCACTAATAATTGTTGCTCAATTTCTCTGGTTGTTAAACTTAAAATACCATCACTAGTAAGTACAATGCGATCACCTGGAAAAATTGGCTGTTTACCCTGGTCAATTAACTCTATATCCTTGCCCGTCAATGCAGAACGTAACATATTCCGTTCAGGATGCGTTTTTGCCTGTTCAGCCGTTAATTCTCCTTTCTCTACTTGAGCCTTTAAGACAGGCTTCATTGAATGATCTGCATTCAAACGTTGTAACTTATTATTTCTAAATAACCATAAGGGTGAATCCCCCACACTCACCCACTCAACAGTATTTTTGCTAATAGCAACCGCAACTAATGTACATCCCATACTTTCCAGGGCAAGTTCTGCTTCTTTCTCCAACATTAATTGTTCGTTTGCTTTTAGCAGTGAGGTTCTCAAACGCTGCGTTGCATTGCCATTTGTAACATAATAGGCATCCATAAAGGCCTGAATAGCCCGTTCGCTAGCAAGCTGCCCTCCTTTATGTCCCCCCATGCCATCAGCAAGTATCATTAGAAAATCACCAGGATGACCATTATCAAACCCAAAATCGTCTTCCTGATAGGAACGATCCCCCTGAATACGATCGCCAAAATAATGTTTATTCAGTTTCATCTTGCCAGTCAAAGGTCTCTCCACACAATGGCACAAAACGTAATATAGTTTCTCCTAACAAAATTTCTTCATTACCCAACAGTTGGGTTGGTACGAGTACTGGTTCATCATTCAAGTAAGTTAGATTCTTTCCACCACCGTGTTGTAAATAAAACTTTCGTCCTCGGGGATCATAAGTGACAACAGCATGTGTTGACTTGGAAATAGTTTCATCCCCAAAATCTAAACATATTCTTTCTGTTTTCCCTCGTCCGATGCCATTCATGCCATAACCAAGCGACAATGATCTTCCCCTACCATATCCTTTGGCAATAACAATCCATCCCACGACTGGATCGGTAATATCTTCACTCTTGGGTTGGGGTGAAATAGGTTCTTTTTTCCAGCCGCCGATAATTGTAGTATTTGGTTCATTACCTGCAACAATAGTTTCTTCTGATGGTGATGAATTATCATCGCGATTGATACGACGAGTTGTTGGTTCTTCATCACTTCTTCTGGGAATTTCTCCCCCCGAGCCTCGGAAAATAGGCATAATTATTTCCTCAACATTTTATGGACAGTATAAACGATTAATTAAATTATCCAGACAATATTGCCCTGACTTATTTAATGCCATTTCCTCACGCGCCTGGATAATATGCAAACAAAACACCAATACAGCCGCTTGAAGTAAAGCTAACAAAGTAGTGTAAAAAGCCACAGATAGACGGGCGGTTAAATCTGATAAAGGCAATTGTTCCGGATTAGGAAAAGCACCTGCATAATGTAACGCATCAGCAATGCCTACAACTGTACCAATAAAACCTAATGTAGGAATTAACCAAACGATATAACGTAACATGTTATAACGTAAATCAATTTCATGCATGTACAAATCCAAACTAGAATTAAGTAGTGTATTTGCCTGGCTGACAGATTGCGTTGTTTGAAACTGTAAAACAATGCGCTGGATTAAACGGGGTAAAAATAGGATTGAGTCGCGTTCTGAAGTTCTAATGTATTTATAAATTGAACCCAAGTCTTGTGCTTGCAACACTGTTTTTTCATCTTCAGGTAAATAATGTCGATGCAACTGATGATTTTCCAAGCTACCTTGCAGATATCTTAGCCACAATTCACTCAAACCAATAAAAAAAATAATCCACATAAGGTGCTGAATTGAAAAAGGATGTAATAGACTGTCACGATGATAATCTAATAAGATTGTGGCAGGTACTGAATTTTTTGCAAACAATATATGTAAGCCACCAATGAACATTACTGAAATTACAACACCAATGAGCAAACTATATAAACGTGCATAGTTAGAATAAATTAAATTTCCCAACATTATTAATTCCTCTTTAGAATTTCTCCAGTTTCAGGATTACGCTCAATGGAATCTTCCATAGAATTTATTATTTTTTTTGTGTCTGAATTTACAAACGAAAGTAATTTTCCTATAGTAATTTGATAATTCATACCTAATTTTACCCTATCATCAGTACTCACATAAGTTTGTTTTATCTTTTTCCAATTACCATTACGCTAAAGAAAAGTACCGTTCAAACTGCCACAATCAGTTAAATATAAATTTCCTTTGCTATCTTGAGTGATTTCCACATGCAATTTACTTACAGAATCATCAGCATCTGATAAAGGAATGTCTGCTTTCTTTCCACGACCAACAACATACGTTTCCATTTTTATGCCTCTAATAAGTTTAAAAATAAATACCTTAAAATTTTCAAATAATTGAAGCAACTTGCTTGAGTTGAGCCACCAATTGACAACGTTGTTGATAAGCCCAAGTTACTTTATGTCGATAACACAATAAATGCATCCAATCTGTAAAATAGTGACTTTCTTGGTCAAACATCTCTTTATTCGTATAAAGTAAGATAATAACGTGAGGTTGGCTCGCCTCACATAGTATTTTGTCGTCTAACACTGATGTTTTAAAGGAAGTATTAGGACACAAGATGGAACAACAATTTTTAATAAATTCATCACTATTTTCTAAATTTTCAACAAATGCAGAGAAAACCCACGTTTGGCCTAATGAACCTGCTTGATCATTAACTGCTTCTATAAGAAAAGTTTGCAAGTCTTGAAGCCAGATTAACGTTTTGTTATCAAAATTTTCCGTCAATGAACAGTTGACTAATAATCCATAACTATCATGTAATTATACTGGATAATAATAGCCATCATAAGTAGGAAAGTCTGTTTTATGAGGCAATGGAATATTTCGATTTTCTGCCAGTTCAACGTAATCTTCTTCAGAATCCGATTGAATGAGAAATGTATCTTTTGGCAGCTTTTTTAAAAACTGTTGGGTATTTTGCTTAATTTTTTCATCACTTTGTCCCAAACCTTCGCGCACGTCATAAAGATACAAATTTAAAGTGGGATAATGAAACATCTTATTGCTTATCCTTTTTTAGTTGTTCACTCAGGGATTGTAGCTTTTGCTGTGCAATTTGCTGGGGATTCTCACTGCGTAAAATAGAGTTGTATCCCGTTAAAAATCAATCAATTAGCTAGATAAAAGTTCCATAGTCCGGCACATACTCCAATTATTTCATCATATAAATCAATAA
>JADGDF010000255.1 GCA_016745055.1 Thiotrichaceae bacterium
ATTGTCGGGATGGAATTTTTAACGGTAGCTCTTTTTGAAAACACTCAACAGCGATGTTTTCTATGCTGGGTTGACCCAAGCACTAATCCCCGTATTACCCGAAAAGGCAGTACTTATCATGGATAATGCCAGCTTCCACAAACGAGCTGACATGATAACGGCAATTGAAGAATCAGGCACTTTACTTGAATTTTTACCTCCCTATAGCCCTCAACTTAATCCTATTGAGAAAAAATGGGCTCAAGCTAAGGCTATTCGCAAACGAGAACGCTGCAATGTCGATACCCTATTTACTCTTCATTTCAATACTGACAAATTATAATGCGCTAGCTATAGAGGTACTTACAAGGCCATTCACCATCTCCTATATCAGAATACTCAGGACATTTATTTCCTAATTCATCAACATCTTCAATAAAGAGTTCTGCAAAAATTTTTGCAGCTTCAGCTCTAATAATAGGATTATCAGGAAGAAATGTTTCATTCTCGTAACCATGGACAATTTTTTTAGAGACTCCGCAATAAATATATCCTCGCGCCCAGTGGTCTTTATTTAGTATTTCATCATTAGGAAACATAATTTGTAGATTATTGATAGCAGTATCAGTAATTTCATAAGAACACTGGTTATTCTTATCTATTAAATCGTTAGTTGACAAAGCAATCTTTAGCAATTCAGCTCTCGTGACTTCTTTTCTAATTCCAAATGTTCCATCTGAATACCCATTTATTATTCCCTTTTTCCATGCCCAAATGACAGATTTGGCATAATAACTAGGCTCATCAATAATGTCTGTAAATGGATAATATGAAACGAATTTTATTGCAGGACGGTCATTATATTCAATAGTTAGTGATATTTTTCTAGGTTCTGCAAGGGAATTAATGTCAATTCCAGTCTTCAGTTCAAAAGCATCACGGCAAATAGTAGTATTATATGCAAAAGTGTTATTGGTGATGTATTTGTCAGCACCAGAAAAGATAATATTGCTGACAGTATCACTGTTGCTGGTTTTTATACATACAGTAGCATCAGCATTTGCTATTGCTTTCACTTCAAGTTGGGTATTATTTACTTGAAATGAAACAAATGGAAGCACATCCAATTTAGGGTCAAGTGGCGAATTAAGAAGTTTTCTAAATTTCTCATCTCCAATAGCATACTCCCAGGCAGCTAGTACGCTACTATAGATAAATACAGTAGTATCAATATTTCCAATATTGACTTTATATCTATTATTATCATAGTGTTCACTTAGCTTAGTGGTCTTACTCCAGTTATTATGGGCATTTCTTAGTGTTATATATAAGTTATCTAACTTATTACGTTCACCTTCAATAATTAAAAACGCCCCTGATTTCGTTTTTTCAATATATACATTTTCTTCAATATGTGGAGTATTAGAGTTAGCGTTAACTGAATTTTCCAACCAAGATAAATCTTCTAACACGTAGACATTAAAAGTATTAGCATACAAGTCAGCCTGATTTTCTTCACCTATTTTAAACCAAGTGGCATCATTATAAACGCCAGGAGTAGTATGAGTCAGATATGTGTCATGATATATTTTTGAAAAATCCAAATAAGAAATATTATTAGTTCCAAGCTTGTTATCACTTTGAATAAAATTATCAAGTATAGGATATGTATCTTTTGAGTATGATTTCATTACAAACCAATCTTTACTTAAATCGCTTTCCCAAAAGTTTACATATTTGGAACTAAAAGAGTTAGCCAAGTTACGGGAGTCAAGCTTTGGTGCGTTTCCAATACCTTTTGATGAGTCATTGTTATATTTATAGGAGTGCCAAAAAACCCATACTTTCCTTTCATCTATAAAGTTTTCTAAAACACTTTTATCGCCATCATTTCTTATAACAGCGTGGTTTTCAACACTTGCTTTAAATCCACTTGAAACAAGAAAATGTGCTAATTTAGACTCTGAGTCAGCAGGAACAATATAGTAGGTTCTGTCATTAGAAAGACCTTTTCGTTCTATTACGCTATCAAAAGACAAAATTTTACTTAAGTCATCGTTGTTGACAGACAAGTAACGGACAGGCATTAGGCTTGGTGCTGTACGTTCAAAACTCAGTTTATTTCCTGCTTGTTTGTCTATATTAAGATACACAACTTCAGGACTAGTAACATAGTGCCACATCATATCGCCACCCTCAATAAAGGCTGAACCAACTTTAAAAACCTTTAGAGGTTCAAGGTCTGCCAATGCGGTTTTCAGAGCTTCTGTTGCCACTTTTTTAATATTTTCCCCAACAAATTCAATGGAGTCTTGAACTATTTGGTTGAAAATCATTTTTGTTGATGCAAGTACACTTTCCCAGTCTGGATTTTGAACATTTTCTTCAATTGATTCTCGCAACTTGGTTATTTGATTCATCCACTCAAATAGTTTAAAAACTATTTCACGAGTAAGTTTTTTCTTGTCTACTTCTTTAAGAATATTGTCCCACACAGCTTTACCAAATTCTCCAACCGAAAACTTGATTACAACTTTTTTAACCCTTTCTTGTTCTTTAGTAAGAGAAGAAACTTTGTCAGCAGAAAGACTCATAAAAATTTTTGTTACTTCAGCTTTGGTTACTGTCCGAGTAACACCTGCGTTATTTACAATAGTTTCTTTTTTCAATCCTTTTTCAAATAGAAAATTAACAATTGTATTTTTAATAAGAAATTCTGTAATAAAAGTTTTATTTAGTGCAGGTATGTGAATCAAACTCCCAATAACATTGATTTTGTTTTTTACTTCAAACTTACTTAATGTAGTTTTATACATGTTTACTTGCACTTCACTTGGATTTGATGTTTCACTTGAAGAAGGTAATAATTCAGCTAATGTTTTAAAAGCTGTACGTGTAGTTTCAAAATATTGTCCACAATCTTGTACCGTAAACGTTTTATCACCTAATTTAATGGTTCCCCCATTTTCGTTTGCAGCCTCCATACAGAAGTATTCAGCGATATGTAAGAAATCTGCCGTTCCTTCCAAAAAACCTTTTGCATTAGCAAAAATACGTTGTCCTTTCTCACCTTTATTCAATTTCCTAACAAGTTTTAACCCCTTCAGTATAGTGCTACCCAATAAAGGTACTCTTTTAATAAAGTTATCTGGTAATCCTCCAACTGCTTTCATACCTACAGATGTAGTCTTTATTAAATTCATCCACTGTGGAGAATCCCAAAGAGTATTTGGATTATTAAAAAAAATAGCCACATCTAAGTTTGCAGATTCATCCATCAGTTTTGAATCTACACTTGCGAAAGGCATAAAAGTACGAGTGGACGATATATCCTGAGAATCCAGATCAAACAAGCTTTTAAAGCTAAGTATATCTTCAGGAGAAATTAGCGAAGGTTCAAAGATATGAGAATAATAGGGAGTCGTTGAAGAGGAAAACTTATCTTTTCCATAGATGCCATACCACAGTGGAATATCACTGTAAAATTCCAATCCTGATACTGAACTATTATATAAACGATATTGTACGTTCATGCCAGGAAAAATATTAAAAGAAGTATCAATCTGATTAAAATTGGAAATAATACTTTCTTCAGGAGTAAGGTTATTTACGCTAGAACCTACAGAAGTAAATGTTTCCGCATAAACTACTCTTACTAATAAAATAACAAAAAACATAAAAAATACTATAATATTATTTGATAGTATTTTTGTTTGCAATATATTTTTATACATTACACATCCTCTTTATTCTCGTTTTAATGCGCCATCTCAAAAATGGCACAACCCTGAATCATTTTGCCCCGTTTCGGTGGATGACACTTTGCTTATCCACACTACAGAAAAATATAACACCATGGCCACTTATAGTCACCGCCCCTCAAAAATCGGTTTCTGGAGCAGCAATAAGCTGAAAATTCTCGGCCAATAATGAGCGAAGTAATACCACATGCTCACAGGCTT
>JADGDF010000256.1 GCA_016745055.1 Thiotrichaceae bacterium
AACTAAGCTTTGCCCTTTGACTGAGGAACAAAAACAGGCTAACCGCCAACTGGATAAAATCCGTATTACTGTCGAACATGTAATACGAGCTCTTAAAATTTTCAAAATGCTTGCCTTTCGTTACCGAAATCGTCGTAAGCATTTTGCTCTACGGTTTAACCTTATTGCTGCTATATATAATAAACTAATTATTTAAGCTTGTTAACAACTTATTTCGCAAGAGGTCTATTAATTGTTTTTGCAATCGCAGCTATTTGGCTGTCAATTGGAGAAAGAGGCTTACCCATGTTCATAAGTCTCGCAACCTCAGTTCCATGCCATATTGCTGCATTTTCATCGTACGGTAGTATTGGCAAAGCAACGCGAATAAAATTTTCTACATATTCAAGGATACTAGTTCGCTTAGGGGATTTTGGTAAACGGTGAGCACTTCGTATAAGTTCATATAATACGAGTGCGGCAGTAGCAATTTCATGCTGGTGAATATGAATTTTTGACAACACAACATCGTCAGGATTTTTCTTTAATGGTTCTGATAGTATATTTGTGTCTAGCAGATAATGCAGGCTCATAATTCAATTTCACGTTCTTGTTGCTGTTTTCTGTCACAGTCAAAAAGATTCGTATCAATGTCCAATATTTCTAAATTTGTGTTGGCTCTGAAGACTTGCAATGTTTCCCAAACTGGTTTTTCTTTAGGTTCATTGGCTGAAGGATGGCAAGTAACAGTGACGTGTATGGTTGTATTTTTTACCATTACAGGTAAATCTAAATGTAAAATACCATCTTTTCCAATATATGTTTCTAAGGTAAAGTTTTGCATACTTAATACTCCGAAAATTGGCTCTTGAAATAATTCTTGACTCCCACGCAGGAGTGCAAAATTTATTTTGCAAACTAAAATTTGCACGCCTTAAATTCTAGTTTTGAATTTCTCCATCTTTTTATCTCTTAAATGATACCCCGTCTCGTTCTTTCTTCGCTGGAGTGCAAAATTTATTTTGCAAATCAAAATTTGCACTCCTTAAATTTTAGCGTTGAGTTGTTCTAGTTCTTTATTTCGCAAATGATACCCAGTTTCATCAATCAATTTTTTAGCGAGTTCGTATTGTTCTTGGGCGGAAGAACTCCCCTCCTTGCTAAGGAGGGGTTGGGGGTGGTCAAGCATTAAATTTCCTCGCAATAAAGCAGCATCTACCGCATAAAGTTTCATTCCACAACGGTCGATTATTTCTTGAGCTTCGTCGAGGTCGGTTTGGGCTTGGTTAAAATCTTGTTGGTGGAGGTGGAATTTGCCTCTCTCTAAATAGAAATTCTGGTAAATTCATAATACTACCAGCTTTACGAATCCCATTCACAGCTTGCTCAAATTCTTCTGCTGCTTCTTCAATACGATTTAGGGCAAATAAACTGCGGGCTATTATTAAATGATGTAAAGCTAAAGGAAATAAATTAACTTCATCATTTTGTTCTGCCCATTGGTGTATTGTTTGTTCTCGTTTTAGAACTGTTTCCTGTTCTACTGTGCTTGTTGCTAAATCTAATAGCAACAAACAATACCAAACTCCTTGTACTGAATACAACTTTGGGTACTGAGATTGTCTTTCATATTGTATTTTTTCAGCCGCTTGAAATTGTTTTAAAGCTAGTTCTAAATATCCAAGACGGTGCAAGGTTATGGCAAGCTGGACACGAGCTCCCATTTGTGAAAATTTGTTATTTGTATGAACGTCAGCAAACTTAACTGCTTGTTGGGCAATTTGTTTAGCATCCACTAATTGACCGATGGATAAAAACAAGTTGACAAGTATTCCAGAAGCAGTAACAACATTTTTCCAACCTTCTAATTCCTTATAAATTTTTATACTTATCTGTCTCGTCTTAATTGCTTCTGCCAAACGTCCCAAAGACATTAAACAAAACGGAGCTGTTAGTAATAACCAACCTTGAGTTTCTTTTGGCAAACTGTAGCTAACTGGTTTTTCCCAACTTTCAGGAAAAAATGCTGCAATAGTGGTTAAATCTTGAGAATAAGAACCAAGCCTCTTGAAACTATAAGCCTCATTACTATTTCGCAAAATACGCTCAAAATAAATTTTATCTGCTTTTTGAAACTCACCAGCCAAACAACCATGTTTTACCGCCCGATACAACGGCTCTAATTCTTGTAAAGTATCTGGCTGCTTCTTGTCTGGAACCGATTGAAAATATTCAAATAATACCAAATGAGCTTGTTGCCAAGCGGATGGATTTTGAGTTTTTAATTGCTCACCAAAATAATTGCGGATTAACGGATGGGTGTCGTAACTATCTTGCCTAGCTTCCAACAACAAACCAGCTTTTCGCAACCGAACTAACATCTTTTTCCATTTTATTTTAGCTAAACCAGCCAATGGCACAGCAATTTCCGCTTGTTCCGACAATACTTGCAAAGCCCCTGTTTCCATAGGACGGTCAAACAATCCCAATAAATTCAAAAAACATTGTTCAGGTGCATCAACACCCCATTGCTGTGCATAAAATTGCATCACCCGCTCGGCATGATGTCCAACCATTATATCTTCATTATCTTCTAAAATCGGCAATCGTTCATACTGATTGACATCGGCTTCATAATATTCCACCAACAATTTACCCAACAATACCAACGCCAACGCATGACCACCATAAGCCTCCACCGCCGCCTGCAACTCTGGCTTTAATCCCTCAACCCCCAAATGTTTTAATAACGCTGCCCCATCCTCCGTAGCCAACCTCAGCAAATCAAGCGGCTGATAATTCTCACATTCCTGAAACTCCACTAACGACTGCCGAGAAGTCACAATAATCAAAGACTCTGCATTCAACCCATGCTGCCTCACATCCCGCAACAAAGCCGCTAACCCCAAATCCTTTAATCGTCCACCATCAACCACAACCGAATTCTGCAACGGCTCCACCCCATCCAATACCAAAATCGATGGCTGATTCCGCAACAATTCCGCCAACTTCCTACCTTTCGTGGTATCGTCGGTCAACGGCTCCCCAACATAACCAAAAAACGGCAACGCTGCCTCAAAAAATAGCGTCGAAGAAGTCTGCGTATCATGGGCTCCCTGACTATAAAACGACCAACCAAACAACAAACCTTGATAATCTATTTTAAATTTCTGCACCCACGCATCCACCAACCCCGACTTGCCAATCCCTCCTGCCGCAATAATCCCCACAATATGCTTATTTGCATCATTAAAAGCAGAAGTTAAAACCGCAAGTTCACCAGTTCGACCGATTAACTTAGCGGCTGGTTTGGGGAGGTGGTAAATATCAATTTTTTTCAGATCTATCAGGTTTTCAAAACTTGGCAGGTCTTATTGATAACGTTCCAACTCTGCCCAAAATTGTAAATGCAGATTATCAGTATCTTGATAAACCGTTGGAAAATGTCCTAAATTCCGCAATTTATTCCAAAATTTAACCAAACTCTCTTGCTTATTATCAGATTTTTTAAAATAAGTAAAAATTAAAGGTTTATCATTTTCTTGAAAATTTTTCCAAGCCGTATCGAATTCTTCCTCTGTATATTTCCCCACTTTCGTAAAAAACAAACCAACAAACAGGTCACACGTACGAATCACCTGATTATATTCATCCTGCAACCGAGTTTTAGACATGGAATTACGTAGGCTATTCTCCCACGCAATAACTTTAATCAACGTATCCCAAGTCTTTACAACGCTGATAAATAAAACGCTCAAATTGGCGACGTTCCGCTTCTAATTCTTCTGAAGACGCCAGAAAAATAGTGATCATTCTTTTCATAATTTTCCCCAAGCAGGCGTGCAAATTTTAATAGAGTTGTATCACGGAATTTAAGATGGTATTTTGCGAAAAGGAGGATATAAGAAAGAACAAGTTTTGTAAACTTAGGAGAACGAGTATGAA
>JADGDF010000257.1 GCA_016745055.1 Thiotrichaceae bacterium
ACTCAGATTGTACTTCTCTTTGGTGGCAAATACTTTTTCGCGAAATTTAAGTGGGTAAGTCATGTATATATTATGACATATTATTACACATCAGCTATACCACCCCATCCCCACACAAAACCATCACTTCTCAAAGCCACAATATGCACTATATCAGCTGCAATCTGAGTGACATTGGTTAAATGAGAAACTCTTACGGGAGATGATGTAAAATAGTCATAGTTAGTCGTACCATTACCCAATAGACCTGCTTTATTTTTACCCCAGGTCCAAACATTACCATTGACAACAGCAGCAGATAAGTATCGACTGCCAGTAATAGCAGTAGCGCCATTTAAGCTCATTACTTTAACAGGAACGGGTTGATCATTAGTATTACTGATGCCTAATTGTCCATAAGCGTTCTGTCCCCAGCCCCACACACTACCATCTTGTTTCAGAGCTAATCCATGATACCAGCCACCAGCAATGGCTTTAACATTGCTTAAATTTCTAACCTGGACAGGGTGTAGTTGATCATTGAAAGCACCATTACCTAATTCACCATCACCATTTTTTCCCCATGTCCAAACACTGCCATCTTGTTTGAGCACCATTGAAAAATATCTTCCACAGGAAATCGCCTTTACGTCTATCATGCCTGACACA
Organism: Thiotrichaceae bacterium; assembly: GCA_016745055.1. GTDB lineage: Bacteria > Pseudomonadota > Gammaproteobacteria > Beggiatoales > Beggiatoaceae > JADGDF01. The sequence continues at coordinate 649 of JADGDF010000257.1, forward strand.
GCAATGGGTTTGTTTTTATTAGCTTTTGAACCATCTCCCAATTGGCCGTAGTTATTCTTGCCCCATGCCCATACTTGACCTGTTTCATCCAAAGCCAGAGTGTGAGCTATGCAAGCAGCAATGTTAGTGATTTTTACAGCAGGCGTAACAGGTACAGTATTGACTTCTTGCGGATCTGTGCCTTGAAGATATTCTTTCAAATTAGATAGACCATCATTATCCTGATCTTGTTCAGCATCCGAACTATTAAATGCATCAAGAAAAGCATACTGAGTCTCGTAACTGTCAGGTAATCCATCATTGTCATTATCAGAATCAAGATCGTCTGCAATGCCATCTCCATCGCTGTCAACAACCTCAATGGAAAAATTGCTGGAACTAACTTCAATGCGATTGCCCACTAGATCGCCCATTTGTAAGTCCAAATGACAGTCGGTAGCTGCAAAACTACTGTCATTATGAATAGGCCACTGATAAGAATCAGCAAGTATCAACCCTTGAACTTTGTCCGTAGCCACTTCTGTATGAATGTAGTCACTATAGGAACCACACCATAAAATGACTTCAATACGAGAAATACCGTTAGGCACATAACCTGAGATTTTATAGGTTAAATCACTTCCCACTTGATAACTAGGAGAAGCCGGTGCAATCGTGGCTTCAAGCTGATTGGAATAAATAGAAAATAATTTTGAAACTGTACTGACTTCTTGATTGTCTTTATTGCGTACAACAATGCGAATTTGTGCCTCGTGGGTGGGTTCAATGTGCGTAGGAATTAACCATTTATAACGCCGACCCACACTGCTTGTCTCATTGGTTTCATTTAATGCCACAGTCCAACCGTCAGTTTGACGTAGACGGTATTGTATACTGACATTGGTAATGGGAAGATCATCTTTGGCATGGACAGTTACGCCTAATGTTTTTCCCATTCTCGCCCAAAATGAACCCGAGCTGTCATACATATCGCCATATTCAGACACTTCAATGGCTTGAATAACAGGGCCAGTATTTTGGTAATCAAGTGTTTGCACAAAGTGATCATTGCCACTGTTCATGTCTTGATCATTGGGAATGTCAAACTGAAAACGAATTTGACTTTCACCAGTCACTAACACATTGTCATAAGTTTTGCCGTTATATTCTTCTACGCCTTCAGCAAAACGTACTTTAACTTCGACTGTTTCTTTAGAGCCTGGCGTAAGGTGTTTATCCATGCACTTACGTCCCACTCTAAATAGGTTTTCAACATTGTTTTTTATATAAACACTTTCAATACATCTAACATAATCAGCCGTTTCATTCCCTTGATTCGTCACTGTCACATAAAATGGTACGGTAGAATCTGGTTTAAGATTGCCCCCTAATGTTATGTTGGTGATTGCCAAATCAGCACCACTGGCCACCGTATTGAATTGCATCACGGGCGATTTTATATACTCTCCCCCATAATAATTATTATCTTTACCCTGTTCTCTGAGCGCAACTTGCCAGTAATAGGAGGTATTTGGAGAAAGTGGTAAATCTTCTTCATTTGCAAAATCAAGGCAGCTTTGACCTTTATAATCAGAGTTGAAGGGTCTAATCGTATGTAACTTATTAGAGGCAGTTCCCATAAACACCCAAAAATCTAATGGATCATCATCCGCATCGTGAGCGGGAAAACATAATTTAGGTGTTTTACTAACATTTTCTGTATTATCTTGAGGTTGAAAATCTGCTAAATTGAAAGAGGGAAAGTCTTGGGCATTAATACGAATACTTTCGTCATTGCTCCAATCACTTGTACCTGCGCTATTAATTGCACGTATTCTGAAATAGTAAATTTCATTGTCCTGAAGATTTTCAACGGTATGATATAAAGATTCGTAAATATTGGCATCTGTCGCTGGGTTACCGATGTCCAAAGTTGTCGCATTAGAAAAAAGCTATTAACTGCATATTGGATTTCATAACTGTCCACATTATCTTGATAATGAGAATCCACCACCTTTAGCCAAGCAAGCTCTACATTTCTTAGATGGGTTTCACTTCCTAAACTCAGTAACGTTGGGGTGGCAGGTGATTCGACAACCACTGTTGGCTCTGTTTCATAGTTGAGAGTCACCGTATCGCTGATAAATACATCATTTGTGGAGGTTTGAGTGGCCTTTAATCGAAAGTACAAGGTACTCGCATCTTGAGAACCATTAATGGCTATCGGTTGATTGCCTTTTCTAATGGTATGGATAGATTTCTTAAATCCCGTTGTCCAATTTGCTCCGTTAAAAGAATATTGAATTTCCATGTAGTCGGTATGCGTGTTCACGCTGTACTGTAAATAAAGCTTACCCTCTTCATAAGTGACGGTTAATTCACCTGTTGGGCCAGTTGAAATAGATGGCCAATAATCACAAGAAGCCGTCGTCTTGTCACCAGGGTTAACACTGATAATCATAGGCACTGATGCAGTCCAACCTAAAATAGCTTTACACACAAAGGTGTAATCTCCAACGGCATAACCACTGTCAATCTCTCCGTTATTGTGCCAATTTTCCCCTGCAATACGCCACTGAGAACCATCAATTCTAGCTTCTTTAGGCCAAATATAACCTTTGACCGCTCCTTGAGTAGGTGAAAGTGGGGTGGAGTCTTCTTCAATCACCGTAAATTCGGTGTATAAACGACCTTGATGAGATAAGGGTGTGAGTGGGTTGCCATTGGTATTAACAATATCAAAGAAAAGTCGGTAAGTGCCTGGTGTTTGGGGTGCATAGAATTCGGCAGTGGCGTAGTCGCGTTCATTGGAAACAATAGAAAAAGAAGTTTGGGTAATAGTATTTTCTTGATAGCGATAGGCGTTACTATTGAATGTGGCATCGTGTGGGTAAAGGGCTAAACGGTAGCCATTGGCATCACAATTAGAAGTATTTTTTAAACGCCACGCTTGAGTGAGAACAGTACCAGGCGTTACGGTATCTGACGGAGAGGTTGTGGCTTGATTATCGTAAACTAAGGTGGGCGCACAAGAGTTCACAGGTTGTTGCGTGACATTGAGCGTAATAATTTGAGTATCTATATAACCCAGTCCATCACCTACTTGAACGCCAATTTTGATAGTTTCATTTGCAGATGTTGGTGCAGTAAATTTTACGGAATTATAATTCGGTGAACGCGGGTCTTTTTCTAAATACCCCATAGGCATCAATTTAAGAAATTCCTTGTCTGATTGGATTCAAACTGGTTAATATTTAGAGTAACAATAACGGATGAATCGAATGCCTGTTTT
>JADGDF010000080.1 GCA_016745055.1 Thiotrichaceae bacterium
AACGTAGTGAACTGCACACCTTTAAAGTTTTGCCCAAGCGATGGATTGTTGAAAGGTCTTTTGCTTGGTTAGATAAGTGTCGAAGACTTTGGAAAAACTATGAGCGAAAACCTCAATTCTAGCTTACAATTCGTTATACTAGCTTTTTTGGCTATCATTCTAAAAAAACTTTAAACAGGTTCTAACAACTTTTAAATTTTTTCAAAGACTTTAAACAGGTTCTAAATACTCGTTTTTAATGTCTTCCTGCATCTAATTGAGTTTTTCAGGTAAAATAGTTGAGAGACAATAAATACTTTTTCACCATTAAAAAATTAATACTTACATTCCATGCCAAAACGTACAGATATTCAAAGTATTCTTATTATCGGTGCAGGCCCGATTATCATTGGACAAGCTTGTGAATTTGATTATTCAGGCGCTCAAGCATGCAAAGCATTAAGACAAGAAGGTTATCGTGTCATTCTTGTCAATTCCAACCCTGCTACCATCATGACCGACCCCAATATGGCCGATGCAACTTATATTGAACCCATTAATTGGAAAGTGGTTGCTAAAATTATTGAAGCTGAAAAACCCGATGCATTACTACCAACGATGGGAGGACAAACGGCTTTAAATTGTGCTTTGGATTTAGCAAATCATGGTATTTTAGAAAAATTTAACGTTGAAATGATTGGTGCTAGCCAAGAGGCTATTGATAAAGCTGAAGATCGGGATAAATTCCGCCAGGCGATGCGTAAGATTGGTTTGGATATGCCCCATTCGCACATTGCCCATGATATGGAACAGGCCAATGAAGCCCAAAAGGATATTGGTTTTCCTATTGTCATCCGTCCTTCTTTTACTTTGGGCGGGAGTGGCGGGGGGATTGCTTATAACCGTGAAGAGTTTATAACGATTTGCGAACGAGGTTTGGAACTTTCTCCTATTCATGAATTACTGATTGAAGAGTCCATTGCAGGTTGGAAAGAGTATGAAATGGAGGTTGTGCGGGATCATAAAGATAATTGTATTATTGTCTGTTCGATTGAGAATTTAGACCCGATGGGGGTTCACACGGGTGATTCGATTACGGTTGCACCCGTTCAGACTTTGACAGATAAAGAATACCAAATTATGCGTAATGCGTCGATTGCAGTGTTGCGCGAAATCGGCGTGAATACAGGCGGGTCTAATGTTCAGTTTGCGGTTGATCCTGAGAATGGACGCATGATTATCATTGAAATGAATCCACGCGTTTCTCGATCTTCGGCATTAGCGTCTAAAGCCACGGGCTTTCCTATTGCCAAGGTTGCTGCCAAATTGGCCGTGGGTTATACATTAGATGAGTTGGATAATGAAATTACCGGCGGAGCGACGCCTGCTTCATTTGAACCAACGATTGATTATGTGGTCACCAAAATTCCCCGTTTTACCTTTGAAAAATTTCCCCAAGCAGAACCTCGTTTAACCACTCAAATGAAATCAGTGGGTGAAGTGATGGCCATTGGTCGTACTTTTCAAGAATCTCTTCAAAAAGCCTTGCGTGGTTTAGAAACTGGTATTCATGGGCTAGATTCGTGTTTTGCTAAGGACACTGATTTAAGCGACTCAGCGATTCAAGATTTGTTACGTCACGAATTACAAATGCCCAGCGGCGATAGATTATTGTATGTGGCAGATGCTTTTCGGGCCGATTGGTCAATGGAGCAAATTTTTTCAGTCTCTAAAATTGATCCCTGGTTTTTAGTTCAAATTCAAGATTTAGTTGACGATGAAAAATATGTAACCAATTGCCGTTTAGAGGATTTAAATGCAGATAAATTGCGACAATTAAAGCGTAAAGGCTTTTCTGACCGTCGACTAGCCTATTTATTAAATGTTAAAGAACAAGCTATCCGAGAACTCCGTCATCAACATGACATTCGTCCAGTATTTAAGCGTGTAGATTCCTGTGCGGCTGAGTTTGCAGCCACGACCGCTTATATGTATTCAACTTATGAAGAAGAGTGTGAAAGCTCACCTTCCAACCGTGAAAAAATCATGGTGTTGGGCGGCGGACCCAATCGTATTGGTCAAGGGATTGAGTTTGACTACTGTTGTGTTCAAGCCGCTTTATCCATGCGAGAAGACGGTTATGAAACGATTATGGTCAATTGTAACCCCGAAACCGTATCCACTGATTACGATACCTCCGACCGTTTATACTTTGAACCTTTAACATTAGAAGACGTGCTGGAAATTATCCACGTTGAAAGTCCAAAAGGGATTATTGTGCAATATGGTGGACAAACCCCATTAAAATTAGCCAAAGCGCTTGAAGCCGAAAATGCCCCCATTATTGGCACCACGCCAGAATCCATTGACCTTGCAGAAGATCGGGAACGTTTCCAACAACTCATTCACCAATTAGGCCTGCAACAACCGCCCAATCGCACAGCACGAACCCCTAAAGAAGCCATTCAATCTGCCGAAGAAATTGGCTATCCATTAGTTGTACGACCCTCCTACGTGTTAGGCGGTAGAGCAATGGAAATTGTGCATCATCAAGATGACCTACAAAATTACATGAAAAACGCGGTCGCCGTTTCTAACGACTCACCCGTACTACTAGACCGATTTTTAGATGACGCCATTGAAGTCGATATTGATGCCGTGTGTGATGGGGAACAAGTCGTCATTGGTGGCATTATGGAACACATTGAACAAGCAGGGGTACACTCTGGTGACTCAGCCTGCTCCCTCCCGCCTTATGGCTTATCACCCATGTTGCAAGACCAATTGCGCGATCAAATGACTCGTTTGGCCAAAGCTTTAAACGTTATTGGATTAGTCAATGCGCAATTTGCGATTCAAGATCACACCATTTACATTTTAGAAGTCAATCCACGCGCCTCTCGCACCGTGCCTTTTGTCTCCAAAGCCATTGGTTTGAGCCTAGCTCAAATTGCAGCACGCTGTATGGTCGGCCAAAGTCTAGCCTCTCAAGGCATGACAGAAGAACGCATCCCCAAATATTATTCAGTAAAAGAAGCGGTATTTCCGTTTGTCAAATTCCCAGGCGTTGATCCGCTGCTAGGGCCAGAAATGAAATCCACTGGAGAAGTCATGGGCGTTGGTCGCACTTTTGGAGAAGCCTTTGCAAAATCACAATTAGCCGCCAATGTAGATTTGCCCAATTCAGGGCGAGCTTTCTTAAGTGTACGAGAAACCGATAAACCATCATTAATAGCGATAGCCAAAGAACTCGTAAATCAAGGATTTGAATTGGTTGCCACCCGTGGTACAGCCAGTATTTTGGAAGCGGAAAAAATTCAATGTACGATTGTAAATAAAGTTCAGGAAGGTCGGCCTCACATTGTGGACATGATTAAAAACGACGAAATCAATCTTATTATCAATACCACAGAAGGTAAGAAGGCGATTGCCGATTCTTTTACCATTCGTCGTACAGCTCTACAATATAAGGTTACTTACATCACAACCATGGCAGGGGCTAGAGCCACAGCATTAGCGCTCAAATCTTTAGATACGCAAAGTGTTAACTGTTTACAAGAACTGCATCAAGAGTTGAAAACGACTGTATAATTTAATTAAGTGCATTGACCTTTACTAATTCAAGCATTTTTGCTGGACGGAATTTGCAATCCTGTTGGTTTATAGTTGGCATCAACATTTATGATGAAATGTTATCGGGTACGCCTGATTATATGCTTTCTAAGGAATCTGAACTGGGTAAAACGGTGCTAGACAAACCCATTATAATTGTTGTTGAAGCCAAGAAAAATGATTTTGAACAAAGTTGGGGGCAATGTTTAGCCAAACTAGTGGCCGCACAAAAAATAAATGAAAATAGTGACAAAGCAATTTACGGTATAGTGACTGATGGTAATTTATGGCAGTTTGGGTGTTTATTAAAAAATGTTTTTGCAAAAAACTCAGAAAATTTCACCATTGACAATCTAGTTAAACTGTATGGTGCTTTAAAATATTGTGTTCAATTAGTTGAACTTGATGAAACGCTTTAAGCATTGGAGTTCTTAATGTCTGTCACTCAAGCACATGAAAACAACCCCGAGCAATGGCAACAAAACGAGGTGGCGGGTACCATGCACGTCCGTGCAAGTAAACCCGTACTGGACATAAGCCACAAGACAATTTTATATCTGGAAAATATCAGTGTCAGTTTTGATGGTTTTAAAGCCATCAATGATCTGAATTTGTACATTGATGCAGGAGAGCTACGTTGTATTATCGGCCCGAATGGCGCGGGTAAGACCACGATGATGGACATCATCACTGGCAAAACTCGTCCTGATACAGGACAGGCCTGGTTTGGACAACAGATTAATTTATTGGAAATGAGCGAACCAGAGATTGCGCAAGCAGGCATTGGGCGTAAATTCCAGAAACCTACGGTGTTTGAATTTCATAGCGTATTTGAAAACTTGGAACTGTCCATGGCCGGTGATAAAGGCGTGTGGGCGACGTTGACCGCAAAACTCAGCAGTGAACAGCGTGACCGTATTGACGCAGTGCTCAAACTCATTGGCTTACAAGCACACCGTGACCAATATGCTGGGGCTTTGTCACACGGACAAAAGCAGTGGTTAGAAATTGGCATGTTGCTGATGCAAAATCCCAAATTATTGCTGGTGGATGAACCCGTAGCCGGCATGACGCATCAAGAAATGGACCGCACTGCTGAATTACTCACCTCGTTGGCAGGTGAACATTCTGTCGTTGTGGTTGAACATGATATGGATTTTGTGCGCTCCATTGCCCGCACTGTTACTGTACTACACCAAGGCAGCGTATTGGCAGAAGGAAGTATGAACGAAGTACAAAATGATCCGCGCGTGATCGAAGTATATTTGGGTGAATCTCCATGTTAAACATTAAAAAACTCAATCAATTTTATGGCGAATCACACACGCTGTGGGAACTTGATTTAGAAGTTACCGAGGGAAAATGTACTTGCTTGATGGGACGCAATGGTGTGGGTAAAACCACTCTGTTGGAATGCATCATGGGCTTATTGCCAATTAAATCGGGCGAAATCACATTTAACAGCCAATCTTTGCATAAACTGATTGCAGAAAAACGTGCTCCTTTGGGGATTGGTTATGTACCACAAGGACGGCAGATTTTTCCCATGTTGACAGTGGAAGAAAATCTGCGCATTGGTTTACCAGCACGCAAAGAAAATCGTCATCAGATTCCTGAATTTATTTTTGAGCTATTTCCAGTGCTCAAAGAAATGCTTCATCGACGTGGTGGAGACTTGTCTGGTGGGCAACAACAACAACTAGCGATTGGTCGTGCGTTAGTCATTGATCCCAAACTTTTAATTTTAGATGAGCCAACAGAAGGTATTCAACCTAACATTGTTCAAGAAATTGGTGATATTATTTTACGGCTCAACCGCAACATTGGTTTAACTGTGTTATTGGTGGAGCAGAAACTACCTTTTGCCCGTAAAGTCGCCGACAATTTCTGCATCTTAGATAGAGGAAAACATGTCGCGATGGGGGAAATTACACAATTGAATGAAGATTTAATTCGTCAATATTTGACTGTTTAAACAGGAGTATACCTATGATGCGTTTTATATTATTTACCCTATTGGGTTTATTTTCTTTGCCCGTTTTAGCACACATTGGCCCCGAAGCAGTAGGACAGCATTTTGCTGAACATATCCTAATTGCTTTGTTAATCGGTTTGCCTGTGGGCTACGGTTTGCTGCATTTGTGGCAAAAATATCGCAACAATCATAAATAAGTAATGGCAACTGTACCACCCAATTCTGGTTGGTCAGCCAAGCTGCGGTTGGGTTTTCGCCGCAGCCCTCATAAAACCTTGTTGGCAGAACGCCATCGTCAAGGCCCATTAGCCGTACAAAAAGCCCTGTATCCTGAAGGTGATGTCTGTCATGTCTACTTGCTGCATCCCCCAGGCGGCGTAGCAGGTGGCGATCAATTGCACGTTCAAGCCCACCTTGCAGCACATACTTCCGCACTTATCACCACACCCGGTGCTGCTAAATTTTATCGTTCCGTTGGCCCTTGGGCTGAGCAAACTCAATATTTATCTGTGGATAATGGCTGTTTGGAATGGTTACCCCAAGAAAACATTTTTTTTCCTCAAGCGAAAGCTAAATTAACCACAGAAGTGCATTTAAATCAAAATGCACGATTTATTGGTTGGGAAATCAACTGCTTGGGGCGACCTGTTATTCAAGAAAGCTTTGGAGCAGGGAAAGCTATTTTTCAGTTTCGTTTATACAAAGATGGTTTACCTTTGTTGCTGGAACGTTTACCTGTTTTAGATAATACGATGCTTAACGGCGTAGCAAATTTGAGAGGACAACCTGTATTTGCCAGCCTTTACGCGACACCCACGGATGATAAAATGTTACACATTGCACGAGCAACTTTACCTGAGCAATACAAAAATCAATGTGCCATCACTTGTGTCGATGAAGTGTTAATTGCGCGTTATTTAGGTAATTCAACAGAAATCGCACGACAGTTATTTGTAAAAATTTGGACAGCTTTACGGCCTTTGGTTTTAAAACGAGAAGCTTGTGTACCAAGAATTTGGCTGACTTAGAGGAAAATTAAGTGTACAGTATTCAACATGAGCAGTCGGAAATTGTTATTCGTTTATCAAAAGATGCGATTAGCCTTGAAGCATTAGAAAAATTATTGGAATGGCTAAGGTATGGAGGAAATTCGCCAACAAAGTGCATTGACACAAGAGCAAGCCAATGAGTTAGCAAACGATATTAAGCAATCAACATGGCAAAGTTTAAAGATATATCAGTTAATTGAATATTATAGATAAATAAATTCACTGCTTAAAAAGAAAGTATGAAAAAAATATCAAAAAAGCAAATAACTCGTGATATTAGAAGAAACCTTGCTCACAGAAGAGTTAAAAATAAAAAGAAGAGAAAATATAAAAAACAAATAAGAAAAATAAAGGAAGATTATCATTGTAAAAACATTAATAAATGGATTGAAAAGCAAGATAAATCTGGCAATATAAGTATTGCCTTTGAGAACCATCGTAAAATTATAATTTACTTACCAGAAGAAATGAATTTTTCCGATAAATATGATTCAACTATTTTGCATATTGTAGCTATAAGAAAGCTTGTTGTACAAAATAAGAAAAATCACAAAGTATATAAACTGGCATCTGTGAATTTTGATTCTTTAAAGAAAATATCTACATCAGCCGCACTGGTATTAACTGCAGAACTATCTAAATGGGATGATCGTATTAAACATAGATTGCACCCTGTCGTAGATAAATGGGATAAAAATATTTTTGCCCAGCTTTTTGATTTAGGTTACTTTGACCTTTTTACTAAAAAACCAAATCTTCATAGAGATACTATAAATAGCGATAGTTCGAGTCTGAAGTTAGTTAAATATATAAAAGGCAAGTGTGGAGATGTAAAAGAAACTAGAAAGTTGAGAGAGAGAATACAAATAATTATTGGAAATGAAGTTCAAAAATGGACATTTTTACGTTCAGGGTTAGATGAAGCAATTACAAATGTATCACATCATGCTTACCCAAGTAGTTATGGTTTTTCAGGTAAAGACAAATATTGGTATTTAACAGGTTCATATGATGAATTAAAAAAAGAACTAAAAATAGTGTTTTATGATCAAGGTATAGGTATACCTAAAGCGCTCCCAACTTCGACAATATGGGAAAAAGTTTATTATAAATTAAGTTTCTTATCAATAGTAGAACAAAAAAAAGATAAACAACTTTTGAAAGCTGCTGTAGAGGTGGGTCGAACAAGCACAAATGAAACAGATAGAGGTAAAGGGTTACAAGATTTACTAGAATTCATTCGCCAGCGTAGGCAGGGGTATTTATCAATTTTAAGTTTAAAAGGATTGTTTAAGTTTTCAATGGGTGAAAAAAGAGAAAACATTAAATCAAAAGGGTTTAAAGAAGGTATTCCTGGAACTCTTATTATTTGGAATGTTAAGCTATGAGATAAGTGGAAAGGATGTAAAAAATTTTTAACTTACATTTATTGATATAAGTGGCATAGAAACATACTAATTATTTATGATTTACATTTCTTAACTAATAAAGGATTTAGTAGTGAGAACATTAAATATTGGTCGGGATTTTTCTTGCGATCCTGCTGGTCGCTATCGAACTGATGGTGATGCTAGTGGAGAGGCATTTAGGGAAGATTTCTTAAGAAAAGAAATTGAACAACTAAAAAAAGGAGAAAAACTAAAAATTATTCTTGATGATTGTGTTGAAGCCTATGGTTCTTCGTTTTTAACGGAAGGATTTGCTGGTATGGTCAAATATGGCTACATTTCTAGCAATTCCCTTTTAAAAAAATTAGATATTACTTACGCAGATGAGGATTTTAAATTTTATGCCGAGAAAATTCAAAAATACATATTAGATGCAAAGTATAACTCGCAGAAATATGAAAAAGTTTGAAATATTTGAGAATCATCTATGAAAGAAAAGTGTAACGTTTTAAATAATAAAATAGAAACGGAAATTGCATCACCAACAACCACAAATATTGTTAGTACTATAAACTCAGAAAAACTTCAAACTGATGATGTTATTTTGAAGTTGGTTTATTATACAAATAAAGGGACTGAGTGTCCTTGTCCAATACAATCAGATATATCAACATCTATTACTCTATTTATTCCAATACTTTCTGCTCTTTTAGGAGTGATTGTAGGTTCAACTATAAACTACCTTCACTGGAAATTAACCAGAAAAAAGGATAACTTATCAAAAGTAAGCCAATCTTTATTAAATTTAATCATTGAGCTAGAAGAAATCTCAATGAATTATTGGTTAACATCCCCCAATAGAGAGAGTGAAAATACTGTTATTAAGAATGAAATATTTATTAAGTCTAAACAGTTACAAGTTCAAAAACATATTAATCGGCTGGAAAAAACAAAAAAAGACAAAAGTTTTAAAAAACTTAAAGTTCTTTCAGATGATATTTTTGAATTAATTACAGGTGAAGATTTTGAAAGTAACAAGAGAAGAGCATCTAAGCATAAAGTACAACAAATAGCCAGCAAATGTTCAGAAATAAAATCTATTTTAATTATTGATTATATAAATGTTTAACTAAGCGACAAAGAAATTAGTGTAAAGCTATAAATAATCTAAACGTTGGATTGATCTTACATTTGAGTGTTGTGCTATAACTATATTTGATATCCATTTTGAATTAAGGAATACATATGGAACTCACTCCCAGAGAAAAAGACAAATTATTACTATTCATTGCGGCTTTACTGGCTGAAAGGCGCAAAGACAAGGGTTTAAAACTAAACTATTCTGAAGCCGTGGCCTATATCAGCGCAGGTATTTTGGAGAGGGTAAAACCGTTGCCGAATTACCGATGTCACGCAGAGATTTCGTGACGCTCACGGGACGTCCTATCCCTCAGAGCTACTCACGTCAGCAAGACGCTAGTTTGATTGCTCCGACCCGTCCGGTCTTCATACGGGCGATCTTTCTATCTTTGAAATTTATTTTTCGATTACACATTAAATATGGCAATGAGATAAACCCTTCTTTTCTAAATATTGTTGGTGATAGTCTTCTGCGGGATAAAACTGCATTGCGGGTACAATTTCAGTCACAATAGGACCTTGGAAGTTATTAGCCTGTTGTGTTTTTGAAGCGGTTGCAACTATTTGCTGTTCTGGCGAATGGAAAAAAATAGCTGAACGGTATTGCGTCCCCACATCAGGCCCTTGTCGATTTGGTGTGGTTGGGTTATGGTTTTGCCAAAAAATAGTCAACAAAGCTTCGTAACTTACTTGTTCAGAATCGTAGTCAACTTGTACTACTTCTGCATGACCAGTTTTATCAGTACATACGGCTTCATAGTTTGGGTTTTCTAAATGTCCACCCATGTAACCAACCGCTGTAGAGATCACGCCTTTGATTTGACGAAATGTCGCTTCAACACCCCAAAAACAGCCTGCTGCAAACGTTGCTTTTAACATAATGATGTATCCCTTTTAAAACTACTCCGGCTTTCTTGAGAGTTCTGACTCATAAATTCCGAAAAGACCTGGCAGTTTTTTAAAATCCGTCAGGTCTGAGTAAAACGCTTTGTCAATGGTTGACATTGTTTAACCAAATACTTGATCTACGGCGTGATCTAAGGTAGCCCGAATATCAATATCATCAGTAATTGGACGCACTAACGCGGTTCGACAAGCTGATGGCGCAGCAATACCTTGCTTGATTAAATCAGCAGCATAGACCATTAAACGGGTAGAAATACCTTCTTCTAAACCATGGCCTTTAAGATTACGGGCTGTAATACCAATTTTGACCAACTTAGAGGCTAATTCCATATCACAACCGGCTTCTTTACTAATAATACTGGCTTCTAATTGCGCAGAAGGATAGTCAAAATCCATTCCAACAAAACGTTGCTTAGTTGATTGTTTCAAATCTTTCATCAAACTTTGATAACCAGGATTATAAGAAATTACCAGTTGGAAATTTTCGTGTGCACTCACCATTTCACCTTTTTTATCCAAAGGTAGAGTACGACGGTGATCAGTCAATGGGTGAATCACAACGGTGGTGTCTTGACGTGCTTCAACTACTTCGTCTAAATAACAAATAGCGCCTATACGGGCGGCAACAGTTAATGGCCCATCTAACCAGCGAGTACCGTTTGCGTCCAATAAATAGCGACCTATTAAATCCGACGCAGTCATATCTTCATTACAAGCCACAGTAATCAATGGTTTGCCCAATTTCCAGGCCATGTATTCAATAAAACGTGATTTACCACAGCCAGTTGGCCCTTTAATCATAACGGGTAAACGAGAGGCGTACGCGGCTTCATAAATCGCGATCTCATCACCTTGTGATTGATAAAATGGTTCTACATTCACTTTGTATTGTTCAATATTGGTCATGAAAATTCCTTCTCACAGAAAATATTAAGATGTATAAATTAAAAACCTAAAATCGAATATAGGGATTAGTAATTCTTCATAAAAAAACAAGGTACATCATCATAAGTACTTTGCCCAATCGACATTACCATCGCCAAATACCAAAAAGTGCGGATTTAACAAAGATTCCTTAGTATTGTAAGGTAAAGGAGATAGATTTTCAGTGTCTGTTAAGTGTCCGCCAGCTTGCTCGACAACGCATTGTGCGGCACCTGTATCCCACTCAGAAGTCGGTCCAAAGCGAGGATAAATATCGGCTTTACCTTCTGCAACTAAGCATGTTTTTAAAGAACTGCCAATACTGACTAGTTCAACTTCAACATTCAAGGCCTCAATAAATTTTTTCAGTGTGTCGCCTGCGTGAGAACGACTGCCAGCGACAATTAAGCGATCTTTAGGACAAACTCGTGTTTGAATGGTTTCAGGCGCTTGCCCAGGCTGTTGTTTAAATGCACCTTCGCCATTGGCTGCAAAGTAACAAACGCCTGTGACAGGGACATATACAACCCCTAAAACGGGTCGTTGATTATCAATTAGAGCAATATTGACCGTAAATTCCCCATTACGTTTAATAAACTCCCTGGTACCATCCAATGGATCGACTAACCAATAGGTTTGCCATTGGCTACGTTCAGAATAAGGAATTTTTGAGGATTCTTCTGATAAAATAGGTAAATTTGGTGTTAGCTTTGCTAAACCGGCAACAATGGTATTATGTGCTGCCATATCCGCTTCAGTTAATGGTGTTTTATCGTCTTTATGTTCAACATCAAAATCAGTGCCATAAATTTCCATAATTTTTTCACCCGCTAATTTGGATAATACTTTAATTTCTTCTAACAAAGCGGGTATTTCTAACGAGACAAGTTGCATAATAGTTTTATTCCTGAAACGATTGTATTCTGGGGTAGGAGATTAATTGATTTGCTTAAATCATATCTAACTTATAAAAAGGGTCTGTATTTTGGTGATTAGTTTATCAGAACATAGCTTTCCAAAAAATAACTATTTAATTTTAATTAGTAATAGATGGTCTTTATCGTTGGTTAACCTTTAGGCAAGCATTATAAAAAAACAATTACTTTTCAACTGAGTAGTGGCTAAAAATTAACTTAATAATGAAATAATCCTTGCATTTCTTTGCTTGAGTCAAGTAAGATTAGCGATTCATCTATTAGTGTTTTATAATATAAACATATTCTGTTTTGAGTCTCTTGCTGAAATCAATTTTTTGTTCTTAGCCACTTATACTCTGCACCAAATTAAACAAGGTCATTATTAAGTTTTACAGAGATATATCATGAATGAAGAAAATCTTCCCAACCCAAATCGGCGTGATTTTATAAAAAAAGCCTCCGTGATTGCAGGCATTGCTGTTGCGCCGGGTATCGTATTACATTCTGTATCTCAAGCAAAATCGCCAGACGAAGCAGTAAGCAATAAAATTCGTTGGGGATTATTGATTGATACAACCAAATGCGCAGAAGATTGTAATGTCTGCGTACAGGCTTGCAATACTGAGCATGGATTGACAGGTCATGACCGTCCAGCCACTGATCCACAATGGATACGTAAAATTGGTCTCAAGGATAAAATGACAGGTAAAACTTATTCTTTACCTGTGATGTGTCAACACTGTGAACATCCACCTTGTGCTGATGTTTGTCCAACAGGCGCGTCATTTAAACGTGCAGATGGGATTGTCTTAGTTGATAAACACATTTGTATTGGCTGTCGTTATTGTATGATGGCCTGCCCTTATAAAGCACGTTCTTTTGTGCATGAAACCTTAGAAGATCAAAAATCTTATTCGCCTCGTGGTAAAGGAACAGTCGAGTCCTGTACACTTTGTACGCATCAAGTAGATAATGGTCAACAACCTGCTTGTGCAGATGCTTGCAGCAATAAAGCTATTATTTTTGGCAACTTAAATGACGAAAATAGTGAAATTGCACAAACCTTAAAAACAGTAAGCAGCGCTGCATTACGACCCAATTTAGAATTGAATCCAAGTGTGCGTTATCAAGGACTTTAATGATGAAACCAGTCGTGTATTCTCAATTAGAAGGTAAAAAACTCGGTTTTTACGGTTTACTGGCCCTCTTGGGTTCACTAATTTTAATCGGCCTTGGCGCTGCTTATTATATGGAACACCAAGGTCATTGGGTTACTGGCATGAATAACCAGATTGTTTGGGGCATGCCGCATATTTTTGCTATTTTCCTAATTTTGGCCGCCTCTGGGGTATTAAATATTGCCTCCATCGGTTCAGTTTTTAAAAAGCCGATTTATAAACCCCTTGGTCGATTATCAGGCTTACTTGCCATTACTTTACTGGTTGGTGGTTTATGCGTGTTGGTATTAGACCTTGGTCATCCTGACCGCCTTATCGTTGCCATGACCCATTACAACTTTAAATCCATTTTTGCTTGGAATGTTATTTTATATTCAGGGTTCATGGGTATTGTTGGCATTTACTTGTGGTGGATGATGGAAAGGCAAATGCAAAAATATTATCCCATCGCAGGGTTTGTTGCTTTTATATGGCGGTTAATGCTTACTACTGGTACTGGCTCTATTTTTGGCTTTTTGGTCGCCAGAGAAGCTTATGATACCGCGATTTTAGCACCGTTATTTATTGCTATGTCGTTAGCACTTGGATTAGCTGTATTTTTGCTAGTGCTCATTGCAACCTACAAATGGACAGAGCGGCCGCTAGGGGAAGTGATTTTACAGCGGCTAAATAACTTACTTGGTGTATTTGTTGGTGTCGTATTTTATTTTGTGTTGGCCTATCACTTAACCAATTTATACATTACAGAAAACCATGGTATTGAGTCTTTCGTGTTGTTGAATGGTGGTATTTTTACAATCACCTTTTGGGTGGGACAAATTCTCATAGGTAATATTTTACCATTGTTAAATATTTACGTATTTGACTTTGGTAAAACAACGGTTGGCATTGTCGTTTCCTCGCTTCTGATTATTTTTGGAGGATTTGCTCAATTATTTGTCATTATCATTGGTGGACAATCTTACCCACTAGAAATGTTCCCTGGCATGACTGTTACAGAGTCATCTTTCTTTGACGCTGCTGCAAGACATCTTTATGAACCTAGTTTGTGGGAAATCTTACTCGGACTTGGTGGCGTTGCATTTGCGATTTTTATTACTATACTAGCAATGCGACTTTTACAATTCTTACCGAAAAGTTTAGCTGATGTGGATGTCGATCCACATGCGAAAAAAGTTTAGCTTCACAATTTACATAAATGCAGAATTTATTTTGCCTAGCAAACTAAAATTTGCATCCTAGTAAAAAAAGTTTGTAGGATGTGCTGAAAAGTACGTCACAATTGGCCACAACTGTCTGACAGATGCGCTTCATAAGTACATTCTACAAGCTCTACGACTCCCCTCCCACTTTCTGTGGGCGTTTTTCTTTGCTCGCTGACGCAGCACCTTGTATATTTCTGTCTATTTCTCTTATAATCATAATCGAATGTATTTGTGTACATTAAATGGCTACAATATTTGTGTTTGACAAATATTCTTATAATAAGCTATTTACTTTTGAGATTAATTTACACCAGAGGAGTAGGTAATCATGATAAGCGAATCTCATGAGTTACATGATGAATTTCCTGAATACAAACACAAAATTGATGAACTCACCTTAAGCAATTCCAAATTTGAAGGGCTTTATGATGAGTATCATAGAATTAACCGAGAAGTCCGCCGTGTTGAGCTTGAAATTGAACACACCTCTGATTTTCACTTAGAAGACCTTAAGAAAAGCCGCCTACAACTAAAAGATCAAATTTATACCCTTTTGAGAGACGTTTAACTCAGCCTTAAAATGTTCTTTTCATTCCTCCTTTTTCTAATAAAAAGGGGGAAAGTTTTGCAGAAATTCATTGTGTACACTCCCTATTTATTTAAATTATTCCAACAATTTTGCTAGAGACTTTCCCAACTGCACACTTTCTGAAATTGAGCGATCTTCAGGATAATAATAAGAGGTATCTGCAATGAGTAAACCTTCAATCGGGGTTTTTATCGCAGGTAATTGATTATAAAAGTCCGATGAACAAATAGGTTGGGCATAATCATACCTTGAAACACGCGAAGCTTTTACCCAATCCTGTGAAAATTCAGGGTTGACACGTTGACAATAATCCAAGGTGGCTTCTAAAAAGTATTCATTTGAATTTTTATAATGTGCATGCGTGTGTGGCATGTAAAATGGGGCATACAGGATATGATCCACTAATGGTGATAAATTGGTATATTCAATCAAACCAGGAATGAGAATATTCTCGTCGTTGATATTGAGCCAAAAATTGACCGTCAAAGGTTGGCTTAATTTTAAAATCACACACACCACACCGCAATTCTGAATCGCTTGGATTTTATCTAGCACCGTTTGGGGTAATTTCGGCATGATTCTTGGTACATAAGGTAAAGGAACGGTGGACATCACTGTGTCATAGTGTAATAGTTCCCCATTGACTTTAATCCCCTGTACTTGATCATTTTTCATCACAACTTCTTCTATGGGACGCTGTAAATAGATATTGCCTTGTTTGGCTTCAATGGCCTGTTGTAAAGCATTGAGAAGTGTGTCGCTCCCATTTTCTAAGTAACCAAGCGTTTCTGTCAATAAATTTTTTCTTGAAAGTGCAATTCGTTTAATACGAGTCCCAATCCAGGCGGCAGAAATATTATGTTTGTACTCATAAAACTTCATTTCAAACAAATAATCCCATAATAAATAATAAGCTTTATCGCCTATCCATTTTCTTATCCAAGTGGTGGCACTTTGTTGGTCGAGTTTATCCCAGTTACTCACGCTTTTGGTGTAAAACACATGTAAGGCATAACGCAGCTTGGAAATAAAATTCAGTTTGGGAAAAGTGAGCAAATGCATGGGACTCCCCCAAGGATAAAGCTTTCCCTGGTAGTAAAAACCCATTTTGGTATTATGCCAACGTAATTTATCGCTTAAATTTAATTCATCCAATAATTCAAATAAGGAGGTATCTGTTTTGCAAATAAAATGATAATAACGCTCAATTGTCAGGCCATCAAAATCAAAGCTGGCAGACATACCGCCTAGTCGATCGTCAGCTTCGTATACATCAACAACATAATTTTGATTAACTAGGTGGTAGGCACAAGCCAATCCCATCGGTCCTGCACCAATAATTGCAATTTTCTTTTTTTGAACATCCATTTATAACAATCCACTTCTTTTAATTTCTAAATAACGATTCACCATCATCACTGGCAATTTTTCAGGTGTGGTGTCCAAATGCAAAATACGATGACTTTTTAACTTATCATGTGCTTGGTGACGCTGATGTAAATAATGACAAGTGCTAGCATAGCGTAATGCTTCATTGAAATTATTCACGGGTTGCTCAAGCACCTGGTGAATGACTGTTTCCTGCAAACTAGCCAATAATACCAGATGTTGTTTACGTAGTAATTGAATCGCGGGCAATAATTCTGCATTATCTTCATCACGCAAATTGGAAATCAGCACAACTAAGGCACGTTTACGTTGTTTTTGCATTAAATCTGTCATTGCTTGCAGATAATCGCTAGTGCGCAGGGTAGGTTGTAAATCGTAAATGGTTTTGAGAACGAGATTGATAGCATTCATACCTTTACGCGGTGCTAACCAACGCTGATCACCGCTAAAAGTCATCAAGCCCAAAGCATCGCCTTGTCGTAAGGCCACATAAGCCAGCAATAATACCGCATTTAAACTATGGTCGAAGTGAGAAAGCGTATCATCTTGTGCTAACATGCGTCTACCGCAATCTAACAATAAAATGATTTGCTGATCGCGTTCCTCCTGATATTCTTTAGAAATTAAACGTTTATAACGTGCAGAGGTATGCCAATCAATTTGACGCATTGCATCACCTGAACGATATTCACGTAATTGGTGAAAATCTAAACCTTCACCACGGCGCTGCAATCTATGAATACCAATTTGATCTAAACGATTTTCTGTGGCTAATAATGCATACTTGGCAATTGGCGTGAGATTAGGATAAACCTTGACAGGTGTATTTAAATCTAAATAACGTCGTTGTTTCCAAAATAGCCATGGTGAATAAATTTCTAAATAAATTCCTTTAAATTGTGTATTGCCCCGTTGTTGAGGACGTATTTTTATAATGGATGGTTAAACTTGAATGTGCAAGTATAGTATGAATTTGTGGGAGATTAAGTAATTCACTGCCAGTTGGATAACCATCAAATATATTCACGTGATAACGGTTTGAGGTTGTATTTGACAAAGTGACAGCCACTTTTTGCCATTTACCCAAAGTTAAGGTTGGTGAGACATGACGAGATGCTGTGACGTTAGGCAAGCGGTAAACACGCCAAGCTTCAAATAAAATTAACATCAAAAAAAAGTTGCCGGCCCATTGCCAGTAAGTATTAAATACAGGAAAGAAAATACCTAAGATGGCAATGCCTATCCATAGTAAGCAGACGATAACTGTTGAGTGTGTGGGGATCATTTGGAAAAGGTTTAGACGCTAAGAATTCAGAAATTTAGGCTGGATAAAGTTTGTAACTGCTTAGATTAAACCTGACAGATATGAACAAACTGTCAGGTTAAAATATTTTACATCATCATACCAAGAATGTTGTAGCCGCTGTCAACATAAGTAATTTCGCCAGTGATGCCTGCAGCCAAGTCTGAACATAAAAATGCGGCAGCATTACCCACATCGTCAATACTTACATTACGACGCAAAGGTGCATTTTTTTCAACTTTATCTAACATTAAGTTAAATTCAGCAATGCCCGAAGCTGCTAAAGTGCGAATGGGTCCAGCGGAAACTGCATTCACACGAATACCTTCTAAGCCTAAATCGTAAGCCATATAACGTACATTCGCTTCTAAGCTCGCTTTAGCTAATCCCATCACATTATAATTAGGCATAGCTCGTTGTGCCCCTAAATAGGTGACTGTTAACATCGCAGCATGATGTCCTTGCATCATTGAACGGCCTTCTTTGGCAAGGGCTGAAAATGTATAACTGCTTGTATCATGAGCAATACGAAAGCCTTCACGCGTTGTATTTTCTAAATAAGACCCTTTCAACTCTTCTTTAGGGGCAAAAGCAGCAGAATGCACAATAATATCAAGATCGTCCCAATGTTTTTTCAATTCTGCAAACATGGTTTGAATTTCTTCATCACTACGCAAATCACAAGGGATTAAAATATCTGAAGCACATTCTGATGCCATTGTTTCTACACGGGAACGCAACTTATCATTTTGATAAGTAAAAGCTAATTTAGCGCCTTCGCGATACATTGCTTGAGCAATTCCCCAAGCAATTGAGCGATTGCTAGCAATTCCAACAATCAATGCTTTTTTATCGGCTAAAAAGCCCATCGTTATTATCTCCTACTGTATTCTACAAGTTTTTGCATTATAAATTGGCTAATATAGGGTGTTATCATCATGCTGGCGCGAATAAATTGAGGAATAACTTCAGTACGCGAAAACAAGGCTGGTGATAGAAAAACGGGGGCCATATTTTTACAAGGGGTTGCTTCACCATCGTCTATTTGGTAATGTTCAAAGCCTTTTTCATTATCCCAAACTAATACCCTTTCTTCGCCTGAACGGTCGTAGCATAATTGAAAACTGATAATTTCTTCATTTTCATCTTGCCATACGAATAGATCGAAATAGTCATCTTGAAACCAACGTCTATAGCCTTGAATTGACGCTTGCTGAGTTAAGTAGTATTCCACCAACATTGTTTATTGTAACATTTGATAGTACTCAAAAGTTGAGTAAAGTATATTTTAGCTCTATTATACTGTTAATAAAGTGGTAGGTTGATAAATGGCCAAATTCTTTAATTAAATTACTTATTTCTAAGTATACCTACTTTTTGTCTACTTTTCTTTATAATTTACTATAGATTTAGAGTAAATATAAAGTTTTATTCATCAATTGCTTAAACATTTAATGACATTAATCCAAAGCTTATATAAAGCTTATATATAGTCATCGCCATTGAAAAGTCGTTAAATACAGATTTTTTAGGTAATTGGTTTATAATATATTTCTGGCAAGCAATGACGAACTGACACACGAA
>JADGDF010000081.1 GCA_016745055.1 Thiotrichaceae bacterium
GAAAAAAAACGCCACACTCAAAAAGCACAAATAATGATAGATTTTAATAGTAGAAAGATTATTTCAACCTACTTTGCTAAAGGCAGTGTTCATGATTTTACCTTATTCAAACAAAGTCTCAAGAAAGCTCAACTTGATGTCTCTATACAAGTATTAGCTGATAGCAGTTATCAAGGAATGGGAAAATACCATACTTGTTGCCAAATCCCATTTAAAAAAACTAAGCTTTGCCCTTTGACTGAGGAACAAAAACAGGCTAACCGCCAACTGGATAAAATCCGTATTACTGTCGAACATGTAATACGAGCTCTTAAAATTTTCAAAATGCTTGCGCTTCGTTACCGAAATCGTCGTAAGCATTTTGCTCTACGGTTTAACCTTATTGCTGCTATATATAATAAACTAATTATTTAAGCTTGTAGCTTGTTAACAAGTTATTTCGCAAGAGGTCTAGTGAGTCCCTTTGCTTGATCTTTAGCAGACCTTTGTTTCCAGGTAAATTAACACTGCTTGTTTACACTTATTATATTTAGGGTAAACGATGTTCATTTACTAAGTTCATATCTGAAAATTCACAAGCAGAATAATTTTTTTCAACAAATATGTGATTAAATAGCATTAAATTCGGTAAACCCGTAAATTTGGGGGTATATTATCTTGTGGAAGAACACTTTTGATGTCCACGATAATGCCAGATTTATTTTCAAGTAAGTTTTGCAATAGTATCCATTCTTGTTGCATATATTCCTGATGGGGGACAGCCAGAATCACACAATGGGCTGGTTGCAATGTCGTTAATGGTGATAAAGTAATTTGATGCTCTTGTTGCACAATTTGCACATCAGCCAAAGGATCGTGAATTTGAACAGTGACTGCATTTTGTTGTAAGTGAGAAACAATATCAATCACCCGTGTATTACGCAAATCAGGCACATTTTCTTTAAAAGTAATGCCTAAAATGGTTACCACACTTTCCTGAATAATATAACCGGCCTGCCTGAGATAGATGAGTGCTTGCTGGGCGACAAAAATACCCATATCATCGTTAATGCCACGCGCTGCTGGAATTAATTGAGGATGATAACCTACCGCTTCTGCTTTATAAATTAAGTAATAGGGGTCAACACCAATACAGTGGCCACCAACTAAACCTGGCGTGAATGGCATAAAATTCCACTTTGTTTGCGCAGCTTCTAATACTTCATGGGTATCAATGCCCATTTTGCTGAAAATCATAGCAAACTCATTAATTAAGGCAATATTAATATCTCGTTGCGTATTTTCAATGACTTTAGCGGCTTCTGCGACTTTGATTGAAGGTGCGCAGTGAATACCTGCTTTTAGGACAAAGCCATAAACTGCTTGTATAGTTGTCAATGCTTCACAATTTTGCGCAGAAATAACTTTGGTTATCTGAGTAAAACGATGTTCTTTATCGCCTGGATTAATCCGTTCAGGAGAGTAGCCAACACTAAAATCAATATTGCTGCGTAGTCCCGATTGCCGTTCCAACACTGGAATACACATTTCTTCTGTGGCACCCGGATAAACAGTTGACTCGTATACGACAATGTCGCCTTTTTTTAATTGACATCCAACAGTTTTTGAAGCTTTTAAAATGGGGAGTAAATCAGGTTGTTTGTTATGATCGATAGGTGTTGGGACTGCGATAATATGAAAATCAGCATCAGCAAGTAAATGGGGTTCATCGGTGAATACTATGTTAGCTGTTTGCAAAGTTTCAGCGTTCACTTCTTGCGTACAATCGTAATCATGTTGCAATTCGTGAATACGTTGTTTGTCAATGTCAAAACCAATGACGCGACTATGTATTCCAAAAGCAATTGCCACAGGTAAACCAACATAACCTAAGCCAATAACGGCAATTTTCCTCGGAAAATCTTCACTCACTTTAATTTTTCCAATATATGCCTAAAATTACACCGAGATAGTTTTTTGTATACGAATTAAGATAGCCTTTATTAGCTATTTAATACCGCAAAATTTTTCATCTACAACAATTTGTCTTGTTACCATTTTTTCATTACATCCCTTGTAATGAAAGCTATGTATTTCAGAAAACCCACGATTTAAGTAATTAATTGCTTTTTTGTCTGTACAAAATTTTGACTTAATTGAATTTTCCATTTTTGTTTTAATTTCTATATCAAAATTTTTTTCATCACAAACTATATCAATGGAGTAAGTGTATTTAGTTTGTTTTTTATCAGGATAAAATGCCAGATTTTTAAGAAATACTCTTTCTCCTAGCCATAGAGGAATATTTTTACTTCTTTTCTCCACATCTGTTTGCACTTTTTCTATAAACTTAGAGGGTGTCCAAATAAAATGTTCATAGGCTGAGAGGCTTAATAGAAAGAGAAATGCAATAGCACCAACTCTACCTATAAATTCATTATTTTTTTTAATGGATTTTATTTCTTCTGAAGTTAAATTATTCAGATATAGTGCTAATTTATGACCTTGATCAAATTTTTTAACACACATTTTAAACTGTTCAAAGTTACCAAATAAACCTATATGTACTCGTTTATCATTTTCTTCTATAAATAGGGTATTGATAAAAAAAATCTTTTTTAAGTAAATATTGGTGATAGCTAACCATTTTATTTTATGAGCCTTTCCCAACACGGTAAAAGCTTTAATTTCTTCTTTATAAATAATGCTTCTATAATAAAACATTATAGTTATAAGCATAATTAAAACAATGATTACATCGAATAATATTTTTTTGTATGTAAACTGGTAAAGTCCATATTTACTGAATAATATCAAAGTAACAAGAGAGGATTTAAAAAGTAAAATTATGAAACACATTGATACAATCAATGTGATACTGACCCCAAATTTACAATTTTTTATATTCATTTTTCTCACTTACTTTGATTGTGTTGATTTTTATTCTGCATTTAGTTGGTATTGATAGAAAAACACGCTCAATATTACTTCTTAATATCAGACAAGCATAGCACAAAATTTTTACTAAATTTCACAGACGCACCACTTTTAAAAGATTAAATTAGAGAAGGAAAACTTAACTTTTAACCTCCAACACTTTTTCTCGCAAAAATTTTATTTGATCGCGAATGAGCGCTGCTTGTTCAAATTCTAAATTTTCAGCGTGAGTGTACATTTGTTTTTCTAGCGCTTTTATCTGCTTACCTAGTTTCTTGGGCGAATTAATCGCATAAGTGGCAGAGGATTCTGCAATCCTACGCATTTCTGGCTCAACTTCGGTAAGTTTTTCAACCTCTAATATATCTATGACTGCTTTTTCAATCCCTCGCGGAATAATCCCATGTTTTTTATTGTAATTTAATTGCTTTTCACGACGTCGTGCAGTTTCATCAATAGCACGTTGCATCGCTGCAGTAGTTCGATCAGCATATAAAATAGCTTTGCCGTTAATATTTCTCGCGGCCCTGCCAATAGTTTGAATTAAAGAACGTTCTGAGCGTAGGAACCCTTCTTTGTCTGCATCAAAAATTGCGACTAAAGAAACTTCAGGCATGTCTAACCCTTCTCGCAACAAGTTAATTCCTACCAATACATCAAATATACCCAGTCGCAGGTCACGCACAATTTCAACGCGCTCAACCGTCTCTACATCAGAATGCAAATAGCGAACTTTGATGCTTTGTTCAGCTAAATATTCTGTTAAATCTTCTGCCATGCGCTTTGTCAGTGTTGTAATCAATACTCGCTCACGCACTGCCGTTCTTTTATGAATTTCGGATAAGGCATCATCAACTTGAATGGCGACGGGACGTACTTCAATTTTGGGGTCAATCAAACCCGTTGGGCGCACAATTTGTTCGGCAATGCTTTGGGCATGTTCATTTTCATAAGCTCCAGGCGTTGCGGAGGTGAAAATAGTTTGAGGGGCCAGTTTTTCAAACTCTTCAAACATGAGCGGACGATTATCTAAAGCAGAAGGCAATCGAAAACCATAGGTAACTAAGTTTTCCTTACGCGAACGGTCGCCACGGTACATTGCGCCCAGTTGTGGTACGGTCACATGGCTTTCGTCAATAATCAGCAGGGCATCTGCGGGTAAATAATCAAACAAAGTCGGTGGTGGTTCACCTGCCTTTCGCTGGGACAGGTAACGCGAATAATTTTCTATGCCAGAACAATAGCCTAATTCGGCAATCATCTCTAAATCAAATTGGGTGCGTTGTTCTAATCGTTGTGCTTCCACTAATTGGTTAGCTTGGGTTAATATATTTAATTGTTGCTTTAGTTCCAATTTAATATTGTCAATGGCTTTGAGTAAAATTTCTCTGGGTGTCACATAATGGGTTTTGGGATAAATGGTTAAACGGGGTGTTTGACGTAACGTCTGACCTGTTAAGGGATCAAAATAACTGAGTGTTTCAATTTCATCATCAAATAGCTCAACCCGAATAGCATCCCGTTCTGATTCTGCTGGATAAATATCAATGACTTCGCCACGCACACGATAAGTGCCTCGTTCTAAAACCATATCATTGCGTTTATATTGTAATTCAGTTAAACGGCGCAACATAAAACGTTGATCAATTTTTTCACCACGAATTAGATGCAATACCATTTGCATATACCATTCGGGATCGCCCAGACCGTAAATCGCAGAAACAGTGGCTACAATAATGGCATCTGAGCGTTCTAACATGGCTTTGGTTGCTGATAAACGCATTTGTTCAATTTGGGCGTTGACCGAAGCATCTTTTTCGATATAGGTATCGCTGGCAGGTACGTAGGCTTCTGGCTGATAATAGTCATAGTAAGAGACAAAATACTCCACTGAATTATTAGGGAAAAAACTGCGCATTTCGCTGTACAACTGGGCTGCCAAGGTTTTATTCGGTGCAAGAATTAATGTCGGACGGGCCACTGTTTGAATGACATTAGCGATGGTAAACGTTTTACCTGAGCCAGTGACACCTAGCAAAGTTTGGTGATGTTCACCTTTTTTTAAACCTTCAATCAACTTTTGAATGGCTTGAGGTTGATCACCAGTGGGTTGATAAGTCGATTGAAGTACAAAAGTTTCGTGAGTCATGTTGTATTAACTTTTAGTCATGCATATAGGTAATTAAACAACTATTATTAATAAAAATACCAGTTTGATTAGAATGTTTTGTTCTACTATTACGTTTGGTGCCATGTTTACGTCTATAATCAGCATACTAACAAAGCTTAAATCAATTTTTCTTGGCGACTTGGCGACTCTGTAAATAAATAGCTACAATGAATATTCATGAAAAGGCGCAAAGACGCTAAGAAAGCAACTATAGTAATCAATATTACATACTTAAGCTTAGGATTGTCCGAAACGTCCCTGTTTTTCATAGATGAATAAAATAAGGGGTATTTCAACGAACGGTTACTAGGCTGCTTGTGAGGGAATGGTGTGGCTAGTTCGTGTAATGCGATTTTGTTCATTCAAGTACACTAACACCGGTTTGTGTAAGGCAACCTCTTGCTGGGTTAAACCAATATAAGTGCAAATAATCACGCGATCTCCAGGATTTGCCTTATGGGCCGCTGCACCATTCACGGAAATAATTCCAGAGCCTGCTTCTGCAGAAATCGCGTAAGTTGTAAATCTTTCGCCATTAGTAATGTTATAAATTTGCAATTGTTCAAATTCATAAATACCCGCAAGTTCAAGTAATTTGCTATCAATAGCACAAGAACCATCATATTCTAGCTCTGCGTGGGTAACACAAGCACGATGTAATTTCGATTTCAGCAAGGTATAATGCATAATTATCTCTCCTTCAAGTCAGGATATGACATTTAAATGCCAGAATTTAAAAATAGAGTAAATTTCAGTGGAATGCTAGTGATGTTATTTTGCTGTACGTTTTATATTCTGACAGCTAAATTTTAAAAACATGAACGAAATTAGTCCTTACCATATTACGGTTCCTCAAGAGTTTGCCGGCTGGCGCTTAGATAAAGCGTTGGCTGAATTATGTCCCCAATATTCTCGTGCCCGGTTACAACAATGGATCCGTCTTGGCCAAGTGCGCGTTAATACTACCTGTTTACGTAGTAAAGATAAAGTCCAGGGGGGAGAACTTATTGAAATTAAAGTAATATTAGAAGAAGTCGTGAATTGGCAAGCACAATCTTTACCACTTAATCTTATTTATGAAGATGATGATATCATCATAGTCGATAAACCCGTTGGCCAAGTAGTTCACCCTGGTGCGGGCAACTCAGAAAATACATTAGTGAATGCTTTACTCAACCATGCACCAGAATTAGCGCAATTACCCCGTGCAGGCATTGTTCACCGTATTGACAAAGACACCAGTGGTTTACTCGTTGTTGCTCGTTCTTTAACTGCACACCATCGTCTCATTGAACAATTACAGGCCCATAGTTTTTTACGTGAATATCAAGCCATTATTACGGGCACACCGGTTTCTGGGGGAAGTATTGATGCGCCCATTGGTCGCCATCCAACTCATCGTACACGTATGGCGGTCACTCTTCAAGGCAAACCAGCAACAACACACTTTCGTATTATACAGCGTTATCGTGCGCACACCCACATTCGTGTGAAACTTGAAACGGGACGCACCCATCAAATTCGTGTCCATATGACACATAAACACTACCCACTGGTAGGCGATCCAGTTTATGGGGGACGTTTGTATTTGCCTCAGCAATGTAGCGACGAATTAAAGCACACATTACAGAATTTTAAGCGCCAAGCACTACACGCTGAAAAATTGGGCTTACAACACCCAATCACCGATGAATTTATGTCCTGGTCATCACCTTTGCCAGAAGACATGCAAACACTATTAAATTTACTTGATGAAAATAATCAAAGCGCATGATAGAAACGATTATTCCTAACTGGCTAGCCCCGAGTGGCGTTAAAGCCTACACTACCACTCGTCAGGGTGGTGCAAGTGTTGGCCCTTATACTAGTTTAAATTTAGCGGATCATGTGGACGATGACCTGCAAACAGTGTTGGCAAATCGGCAAACTTTAAGACAAGCCTTAAATTTACCAAATGAGCCTTGTTGGCTGAAGCAAGTACATAGCATTAACGTAGTTTCCAGTCATTCAACAACAAACTGTTCAGCCGATGCAGTTTATACCAATCAAATTAATCAGGTGTGTGCCGTGATGACTGCAGATTGTTTACCTGTTTTATTTTGCAATCGGCAAGCCACTTGGGTAGCAGCAGCTCATGCAGGTTGGCGTGGATTAGCCAATGGCATTTTAGAAAATACAATTCAAGCGGCTAATATTCCTCCTGGTGATATTTTAGCTTGGCTAGGCCCTGCCATTGGTCCAACAGCATTTGAAGTGGGTAATGATGTACGAGATGCATTTATTCAAACGTTGCCTCAAGCTGGCGAAGCTTTTAAATCCAGTAAAAATGGACATTGGTTAGCAAATTTATATTTACTCGCAAAACAACGCTTACAAAAACAAGGGGTGATGGAAATTTCTGGTGGCGATTTTTGTACCTACACAGATGAACAACGTTTTTATTCTTATCGCCGAGATAAGGTTACGGGGCGAATGGCAAGTTTGATTTGGTTATCGCAAGAAAATTAGGAAAAATACAAAGACTGAATGCGGGTTAACGCTCAATACTAAGCATATTCCAATAAAAATGTTTATGTCTGAAAAAATTAAGTTACAGATTCCATCCAACTTAAAAGTGCTAGCCTTTGCAACAAGTGTAACACTGCTGTTATTTCACCATACTTCTATGCTATTATTTTGGTCATGGCTTATTAATTTTTTTATTTAACAGCATTGTGGTAAAAATCCCCAAATATCATTGCCATTTTGGCCGCAAAAATAGGACTCCTAAACATGAGTGAACCTCAAACTATCCATTTCAAATTTTCAGGAAATGGCGGTGAATATTTCAGAATCTGGATTGTTAATTCAATTTTAACTATTTTAACATTAGGTATCTACTCGGCATGGGCAAAAGTCCGTACCAATCGTTATTTTTATGGTAATACCGTCTTAGATAATGCCACATTTGAATACCATGCAACTCCAATCATGATATTAAAAGGGCGGCTAATTGCTGTTGCTGCTTTAATTATCTACGTGGCAATATCTAAAGTTTCTCCTATCGCTGGGTTAGCGTTTATTCCAATATTGGGATTGTTAGCTCCTTGGGTTATTTGGCGCTCAATCCAATTTAATGCTCGCATGGTCAGTTATCGAAATATCAGATTTCATTTTCATGGTGCATTGAAAGAGGTTTATAAAATACTGGTTTTAATACCTTTATTACCTATAATTGTAGGCGGTATACTCGTGGGAATATCACTCTTGATTGATAAAGAGGGGAAATTCACAGTAATTCTTTCTTTTATGGTTGTTATTGCATTTTATGCAGTATTTCCGTATATCCAGCAGCTAATGACTAGTTATTACATCAATAATAGACAATACGGACAGGGCCAATTTTCAGCTCAACTTTCAGCCGAAAAATATTACAAGATTTATTTAACGTTAATTGGTTTGACGGTACTGGTGTCTCTAATTATAGGTATGCTTATCGCTTTCATCCTTGGCGTTACAGGTGAATTTGATAAGATAACAGCCATGATGCAATCATCAGAAGATCCAGAAGAAGTGCCAATCGCACTTGTTGGGGCTATCCTTTTTGTCTATATTGCTTTTGGTATACTCAGTATATGGGGAACTGCGTATATCCAAACTAATATCAAGAACTATGTGTTAAACCGCACCTCATTAGATAATATACAGATCAACTCTAGCATTGAAGTTGGTAAATTATTTGTAATTTATTTCACCAATATTTTATTGTTGATGGCAACATTTGGTTTAGCTTACCCTTGGACAATCATTCGTTTGAAGAAATATAAACTTGAATCTACGAGCGTAACAGGTAACATTAACGAATATGTTAATCAGCAACAACAAAAACAGTCCGCCTTGGGTGAAGAGTTAGGTGATGCATTTGATATGGACTTAGATTTGGGAATGTAAATGCAAATCACTGGTTATTGGTATCCTGCAAATAGTTCAGCCCGTCATGATGCTAAGCTGCACATAAAGGATGGACATTACACTTTAAAAATAGTAGACAATGATGAATTGCAAGGCATGGTTGCAAATGTATCTGTCAGTGATCGTGTGGGTAATATCCCTCGTAAAATGACTTTAGAAAATCATTCTATTTTTGAAACACTGGATAACAATAGCGTTGATAATTTACTACACAAATTAAGACATAAAGATGGTTCTTCCCATTTTATACATATTTTAGAAACTCGCTGGCAGTCGATAACCATTGCTATTACGCTTACAATAACAATTGTTTTTTCAAGTGTATATTGGGGGTTGCCTTGGGCCAGCGAGAAACTTGCTTACGCAATACCTGTGGGCATGAGTGAGCAAATATCTGCTGGTACTTTTGATGTCCTGAACAAGTACATACTAGACCCCAGTGAATTACCAGAAGCCCGCCAACAAGCCATACGCAAACACTTTAAGAAGACGCTGCTGACTGTTCAATCAGAAAAATTTAATTACAGGCTCTATTTCCGTCAGTTGGGAGACATGCCAAATGCCTTTGCCTTGCCTTCAGGACAGATTATTGTAACGGATAAACTGATTGAAATGGCTGATAATCAACAAGAAATTGATTCTGTACTATTACATGAAATTGGCCATGTGGTACATCGTCATGGATTACAACAAATTATCCACAATTCTTTTATCACGATTGCGCTTACGATAATGACAGGGGATGCAACCGCAGTAGAAGAAATGATGATTGCTCTGCCCGTATTTTTGTTGGAGAGCCAATATTCCCGTGCCAGTGAAAGTGAAGCTGATGAATATGCGTTTAAACACATGATCAAATTGGGTATTGACCCAATTTATTTTGCACATATGTTTGAAAAAATGTTGTCACTAGAAAAAGATGAAAATTTGAATAGTAACGAACAACCTGACGAATATAGTGAATTTTTATCAACGCACCCAGCTTCACCACGCCGTATACAAAGAGCCAAAGAATATTCTGCTAAGTATTTCCACAATAATTCGATCCAAAATTAAACACTTATATAAGAAGCGTAAATTTAATAAGACCAGAAAAAGGACTTGGTTAGGTTTTGAAAACCTGCCAGGTCTGATTGAAAAATTATGAAGTTATTTAATTCTTATCCCTAAGTAAACTATTATCCCACTACATTCAAGCCTTATCATTTAATCATCTCTGATAAATGGATTATTATGTGTATAATCTGTCAAAAATTGGAACAGTATAGTCATTCATGAAACGACACTTCTTCGTCGCATTTTTATTGAGTATCATCGCCTTCATATTAGCGATACAATTAATTATTGTAAGATATGAAACACGACAGCTATTTACTGAATTACAACAGTTGCAGCAACAACGAGATCAATTGAATGTCGAATGGGAAAAATTACAATTAGAGAGAAGAACTTGGGCACACCCTGATCGTATTGAAGCCATTGCTAAGGAAAAATTGCACATGTTTATCCCCACTTCACCTAAAATTATAAAAATTCACCCTTAATGTCTACTTATTTTTTGACCCGTCAACTTGCACGTTTAACTAAAAAGCAACTGCTCACCCCCCTTTCTTTTTGGCAAAGAAGACAATGGATATTTTTCATTTTTATCAGTTTAACGTTAATTTTGCTATGGCGGGCCATTAATTTACAAATTACCCATCAAAACTTTTTGCAAAAGCAAGGAGAGGCTCGTCATGTCCATACGATGCCCATTAATGCTAACCGAGGAATTATATTAGATAGGCACGGTCAACTTCTTGCTATGAGTACCCCTGTGGATTCAGTTTGGGTTAACCCTAAACAATTTGAACAATCAGTTGAACATTGGCCACAAGTAGCAGATTTATTAAAAATAACCACTAAAAATTTGGAAAAAATGGTTGAAGTACGGAAAAAAAAGGAGTTTGTTTATTTAAAACGCCATATTGTGCCTGAGCTTGCTAAAAAGATTATGAATTTAAACTTAGCAGGCGTTTTTTTGCAAAGAGAATACCGTCGTTATTATCCCACAGGTGAAATCGCCGCCCATGTGGTTGGTTTTACGGATATTGACGAACGTGGTATTGAAGGATTAGAACTCGCATTTAATAAATATTTGAAAGGCATTTCAGGCACAAAGCGGGTCGTGAAAGATAAGCAAGGCCATATTATTGCGGATGTTGAAGCAGTGAAAATGCCATTGAGTGGCCGCACGATTCAACTCAGTCTTGATTTACGCTTACAATATTTAGCCTATCGTGAGCTGAAAGCCGCGGTGCAACAAAACAAAGCAAAAGCAGCTTCTGCAGTTATTTTAGATGTACATACAGGCGAAGTGTTGGCCATGGTCAATCAGCCTGGTTATAATCCCAATAATCACCAAACGCGTCAAAGTAAAAATTATCGTAATCGTGCAGTCACAGATATTTTTGAACCTGGCTCCACGCTAAAACCTTTTACCATTGCCGCAGCTTTGGAAAGTGGGTTATATACACCAACGACACTGATTAATACGCATCCTGGTAGTTTGCAATTGGATAAATATACGGTAAAAGACAGTCGAAACTATGGCATTATTGATGTTTCAACAGTGATTAAGTATTCAAGTAATGTTGGTGCCAGTAAAATTGCTTTAAGCTTACCTAAACAATATTTATGGCAAATTTTGCACAACACTGGCTTTGGGCAATCAACTGTCAGTGGATTTCCTGGTGAAGTTTCTGGCCAATTAACACATTATCATCAGTGGATGCCTGCAAAAATTGCAACGCTTTCTTTTGGTTATGGTGTCAATATGACTTTACTACAATTGGCACGTGCTTATGCCATGCTTGCTAATGAAGGTATACTCCCCCCCATTCGTTTTACCCCCTTTCATGAACAGGAAAATATAGAACGTTATTTACCTATACCCGTCCTAAAAGCTGAAACAGCACAGCAAGTACTGACCATGTTGAAATCAGTGGTAACAGCAAAAGGTACAGGAAAGCTAGCACGAATTCCAAACTATCAAGTGGCAGGTAAAACAGGTACAGCAAGAAAATTACTGCCCACAGGCCAATATTCAAACCACGAATATTTTGCTCTATTTGCAGGTATAGTACCTGCAAATAAACCCCGTTTAGCTATGGTTGTACTCATTGATACACCCAAAGGGGCTAGCTATTACGGCGGCAAAGTCGCAGCGCCAATCTTTGCAAGCGTGATGACTCATGCATTACGATTACTGAATATACCGCCAGATGGGCTTGAACATTGATTTACCCTTATTTTATGAACTCAAAAAATCCCCTTTGAACAATCTAATGGCCCGTTTATTAGAAATATTACAGACAGAATCTATAAGATAGGGTTGACGAATAGCAAATATTGTAAATAAAATGACTGAAATTAAATTTACTTTCATCCTTTAAATAATCATGCTTAATTAATAAATAGTAATAAAGTTCATAGATAGATTGGTTCCAAAATAACCAACATGGAGTAGCATTTATTTTGTGGAGCTTCACATTACTTAGTCCTGCCAACAATAACTTCTTTAACCATATGAAAAGCATCATTTAACCAAGGTGGATATTTAAAGATGGAAACCATTCATTGGGGAATTTTAGGTACGGGTTATGCCTCTCAACAATTTGCACAAGGTTTGCGTAACCTACCTAATGCTAAATTATTAGCCATTGGATCGCGTAAACCAGAAACTGCAAAAGCCTTTGCGCATCAATTTCAAGTCCCTCGAACTTATCACAGCTACGAAGACCTTGTTAATGATAAAGACCTTGATATTATTTACATTGCCACCCCTAATTCCTTGCACAAAGCTCACTGTCTTTTATGTTTAGAAGCTAACAAAGCAGTACTTTGTGAAAAACCATTTACCTTAAATGCACATGAAGCACGGAAAGTCATAACACTGGCTCAACAAAAGAAGTTATTTTGCATGGAAGCGATGTGGACACGTTTTATACCGCTTATGAAAAAGGTACGTGATTTGCTCAATGCAGGAACAATCGGTGATATTAAGATGCTAACGGCTGATTTTGGTATGCGTGTTCCTTTTAATGAACAAGACAGGCGTTTTAATCCACAACTCGGCGGTGGTGCATTACTTGATTTAGGTATTTATCCTATTTCTCTAGCATTTTATTTTTTAGGCTTGCCCACTACCATAGCCAGTCAAGTGCATCTGGGCAAAACACAAGTTGATGAACAATCAATGGTTCTCTTTAACTATGCCAATGGTGCATTAGCAACCCTATCGTCCAGTTTCCTAACAGATATGCCCAATGAAATAATCATTATGGGTACGCAAGGGCAAATTCGAGTACATACCCCTATTTACCGTCCGACACAATTATCCATACAAATGTTTCCTGCCTTACAATCCTCTATTCAGGAAGAACCCAATTGGAAATCAACCCTTAAACAAAATGCGTTACTGAAAAAATCCTATCGTTTTTTGACGCGATTCATTCACAAACCTGAAAAAATCGTTATCCCTTATGAAAATAATGCTTATCAATATGAAGCTATTGAAGCAATGGCTTGTTTAAGCAAGGGTGAATCGGAAAGTCAAATTATGCCATTAGCAGAAACATTAGCTATTTTAGAAACGCTTGATATTATTCGCAAACAATGGCAATTAACTTATCCTACGGAAACAAAAAATAATGACTAAACAGAATAAAACAGAGATAAAAGGAATTGCTTTTATCGGTTGTGGATTTGTCGCAGATTACTACTTCGAGACCCTAAAAAATCATCCGCAAATAAAGTTAATCGGCGTGATGGACCAAAATCAAGCGCAAGCTAAAAAGTTTGGTGATTACTATTCTGTGCCTGTTTATGAAACCTTAGAGGAAGTGTTAGCCGATACCAAAGTGGATATTGTCGTTAATTTAACAAATCCTAGTAGCCATTTTGAAATCTCCAAAGCAAGTTTAGAAGCAGGAAAACATGTCTATTCCGAAAAACCCTTGGCCACGGACTTTGCAGAAGCAAAAGCATTAGTAGCGTTAGCAACAAAACAGAATTTGTACCTCTCTTCAGCGCCTTGTGGTTTATTAGGGGAAACAGCACAAACCATTTGGAAAGCATTAAGAAATCAGGAAGTTGGTAAAGTGAGCGTCGTTTATGCAGAAATAGATGATGGCCCCATTCATTTAGAACAGCCCCACAAATGGCGAAGTACCTCAGGTACCCCATGGCCTTACAAAGATGAGTTTGAAGTAGGTTGCACCTTAGAACATGCAGGTTATTATTTGATGTGGCTTCCCGCTTTTTTTGGCCCAGCAAAAACAATGACTGCGTTTTCCTCCTGTTTAATCCCTGATAAACAGCTTATAGACAATGAACCTTTAGAAGTAAATGCGCCTGATTTTTCTGTTGCCTGCATTACTTTTGAATCGGGTGTAGTGGTGAGATTAACCTGTAGCGTGGTTGCACCTTTTAACCATAACATGCAAATTATTGGTGACAAAGGTATTTTATCCATTGATGAATGTTGGAACTATTATGCACCCGTCCATATTCAGAAATATTCTAAATTAAATTTTCGGGTAGAAAAATATCCGTTATTTAGGAAGTTCCCCTTTTTAAAAAACCTTTTAGGTTTGAGTCCTAAGCAATATCCTTTAGTCAAAAAACCTAATTTGCGATTGAGAAATTTGCGACACTATCAAGATTTTTCTAGAGGGATTGCTGAACTCGCGCAAGCGATAATTGAAGAACGTCCTTGCTATATTCCTGCAGATTATGCATTACATGTGAATGAAATGGTTTTAGCGATACAAAATGCATTAGGAACGAACGCACCTTATCAATTGACAACCACATTTACCCCTTTAAATCCAATGAGTGATTAGTGTGGGACTTGATACATTCTATCATTTGAATACAACCCGCGTGTCTCGCAGAGTTTTCGTGATGCTGAACTTAATATACCCATTTATCTTGAGCCTGATGTAGCTAAGTTCATAAAAAATATAGCTACCTCAAAAGGTATGGAGTAAAATAATTCAATCCCGTGCCATTTTTCAAGGTGGCGGATGACGCTATCGCTTATCCGACTATTTAGGTTTTATTGGGGTGTCATAACCGTGCAAAGCTCTCACTCTGTGTTATTTGCTCTTTTGGGAATCACACTATTTGGAATTTTCTTCATCTGATCAATGAGATAATCGCTTTTAACGTCATGTTTTACATAACACATTTTTAATAGATTACCCATGTCAGCCAACTCTTTTTGGGATGCAAAATCATATTTACATCTATTACTAAGTAAATTTAAAATATCAAGTAAATACACAGAATTCCTATGAACAGATTTTATGTAATCCCTGAGATGTTTTTGCCAGTTTTTTGGTCTGCCGAATATTAGCAATAACATTAATTCATGTTTAATTAATTTGTTTGTTTCTGAATTTATAGCATCATACAATAAAGGAGCACTTTTAGGTGAAAATAAATCATCCTTAAAAAATTCAACAACAAAACTTGGATTTCTTAAAATAATTCTCTTTATCTTTTCGTCGATACTAAGATTATCAAAGCCAGAAAGAAAAAATCCTAAACCATCAAAAGATGCATAATCATATCTTGCCATAGCAGGAGACAATACAAATAGTATTTTTGAAAATAAAAACCACCCTCTTGTTATTTCTTTCAATAATAATTTTTTTGCTTCGGGTTCTATATAATCACTGTTTCGTAAAGCTCTAGAACTTGCTCTAATTTTTTGCATTAAAACTAAAAACGTGTATTTTTCCAAAATGTCATAAATTTCTTGATTGTAAGGTCTTTCAAAATTATATTCTTTATCTGCATATTCATCTTTCAAAGAATTTGGCAAATTAGATTTTGATACCTCAGTATTAATTCTTTGTTTAGCTTCTACTATGTAATTTGACGGAATCCTGCATTTTTAGGTAAACGAATTTTAGAAAATTTCATCCCCGGTTTGTGTCACGAAAACGTGTCATGGTTAGCTTCTATGTGTTTTTCTGAAGGATTCCATTCCATTGCCTCTAATAAGTTGAAATTAATAGTTAATCCTGTTTTATTTTCCACAATAGCGCATTGTTTAGATAAATCATCAGTAAGAATTCTAATCATATCTGAACTCTTTCTATCAATTCCTGTATAAAACTCAATAACTTCAGGAAAATCTATGTATATTTCATTATTTACAATATATTGGTAAAAATCATTATTTACATGCATTTGATTTGCAACAAAATAATAAATCCAATAAGTTGCCTTAAACCGAAATTTACCATTGCATTCAACTATAATACGATTCTCAAGAAGAACATCAAAGACAACTATAATTTCTAAATCAAGTAGATTTTCATCACAAAACATATTTAATCTTTTTACAAACTCATCTCTACTAAAATCATACGTTCTTTCTTTAATCATTTGTTCACAAAAATACCCTAACACGTGTTCACAATCCTTAACATCTGGTTTTGTTTGATAAGTTGGAAGTTCCACCAAATCAAACAAAACAAATAAAAACATTTCTATCATTTTAGTTCGATTGATAGGGCTTTCATCAAAATGCTTTTCTGATATTTTTAGTAACGTAATACAGTTTAAAGGGGTTCTATGTATATTTAAAACCTCCATGTCTTTTACCACTTTATCTAAAACAATATTTTCATCGCCAATATTTTTCTTGGTGTTGTAATCTGAAACTACCTTTCTTATGCTATTTCTTGATAAAGCAGATAGTGTGAGTTCTCTAAACTTTCTATTGATTTTTATATCGTGTTCTGAATTGAGCTTAAAATCACCGGTAGTATTCATAATAACAAGCGGTGTATCCTTGAATGTATTACAAATTCCTCTTAACACCTTCATTGAACCAGTAAGTGAACTTTTCCAAGAATCCAATATAATACAATCTATTGCTCTATTTTCTAGGTTGAGTTTTTTCAATTCTTTTTTTATGGTTTTCTCTATATCAATCTGTATATTTATTTTATTCATATCTAAATATACCCACAAAGAATCACTATTCCATGCTTCAATAATTAAATGATGTGATAAACAAGTCAATCCGAATTGTGGAGGAGCGTTTATTATCACCGAATATGGATTCTTAACAAGCTCATCTATTTTGACTTCGATTTTGTCATTCTTCACAGACTCATTATTATGGTTCTCTGATTCACGCAATATTGGGTCAACCCAAATTTCAGGTTGATTATAAAATGTTGATAATGACTCATTTAATCTATCCTTTAATAATTCTGATACACTCATTGAAATATGAGTATCAGCATTACTCTTATCTTGAGAAGTTTCTTCTTTATCAATAAAATATTTATTTAAATGCAGTCTAAGTTTCTCTTCAAAATCATTAACGCCTTGATAAGACCAATACAGTCCTCCACAGTCAGAAATTAGTTCTTTAAACTCTTTAACATTACTAAGTTGTTTTAGATCAATTGAAGTTGGATTTATTGGTTCATCATTAAAATAGAACATTATTTCAATATCACCTTTTTCTTCATATTTGTCGTATGCTAAATAAAATTCTTCTTCTGTTCCAGAATTGAATTTTTCTGTAGGAGTTCCGAATTTTGTAAACATAATTCCTATAAATAACTGAAAATCAGCTAGTAATTGCTTATTGATAACATCTTGTGAGCTTTTTCCAAAGCTTGGTCTGGCATCATTTTCCCATTTTTTTGACTCAATACGAAATCCTAATTGCTCTCCTTGAGTTTTATTTATTTCCTGAAAAACCTTATCACAAATATCTCTTTCTTTTCGCGTATCACTAGGAGATGCAATAAAGCATTTATAAATTTTTACATTTGTCATTATTTATATTCCTGTATAAAAAACCACTGGTTGTAATGAAATATGAAAGTAGCTAGCATAGCTCTTCAGCCGCCGCTAGGTGGGCTGCAAGACTTAGTTAGAATTAATTTTACTCTGATTCCAATTATTCCCTAATAGGCGCATTTTATCATAGTATTTTCAATAGGATGCGTTTCTAAATAATTATTGTGTTCTTCACTGGGATACGCTGATTCATCTCCTTCTAACAGAAGAATAAAACATTTAGAATCATGGGTACTACCTGTTGTAAAGGCTACCTTTTTAATTAAACCATCTTCATCCACATTAATGTGGGCTTTGTAACCATAAGCACTTGTTTTCTTGCCATTTGATGCCCTTTTAACATTCCAACTAGCTTCTGGGTCTTGGGTCGATTCTCCTGCTTTATTTTTTCTTGGGCGACATTGTTTAGCTTCAATCACACTGGCATCGATAATACTCACGCTTCCCGATTTGACTAAAATACTTTGTTTAACAAGCTGTTGATTAATCTCAGTAAACAAAACATCTATTAACCCTTGTTTAGACAGCTCTTGCTTAAAACGCCATAACGTTGAATGATCTGGAACCCCTTCCAAACCAACAAATCGTTTGAATAGTAGGTCACGTGCCAATTATCTTTCTAAGGCGGGGTCACTTAGTGCATACCCATGCTGTAATAACAACGCTTTAAACATCATCAAGGCGGCCAAGCTTTCTCTCCTCGCCATCTAACTCCTTGAGTGCTTCACGAGGATTAGCATCAAATAATATATCTTTTAAGGTTTTCCAAGCCATGTCATTTCTTCTCATTCATTTTTCGTTAAGGTTATCATTTTTACCGTTTTGTGCAAAGCTCTCAAAAAGTATAACTATCATGTGCAATACTTTCACCATAATAAAAACTATAAACTTATTATTGTTTTGGCTTGTAGCAAAAGCTTGATTAATTCCAGAAGTTGGAAACTAAATAGGGGTTTCGGGAAATCCACTTCGCTCCATTCCCGAAACTCTACCATAGTCACGGCACCTCATTTTTCAGTTTTTGAATGCAACGACGATTAAAGCCCAGTTAAACTTGAGCTTATTTTTCATTATTATTATTTCAAGTCTTTAATAGAGTTGTATCACGGAATTTAAGATGGTATTTTGCGAAAAGGAGGATATAAGAAAGAACAAGTTTTGTAAACTTAGGAGAACGAGTATGAAA
>JADGDF010000353.1 GCA_016745055.1 Thiotrichaceae bacterium
TTTGATACTAGTCACTCTTTGGACAAATCAGACAATCGAGCCTGTGTGTACATTTGTTTTTCAAAGCCAAGTTATCCTAACTCACTTGTCCAAAGTCGGACATTTGTATTTTTTAGTATCGCTGCAATAGCCGCTAAATTGCTAGGAAGTAAGCATGTTTTAATTCCTGAAAGTGGACAAGGAGCATTAGGGGCAGCGTTAATGACGTTAGGTGATGAGCATGATTTTGAACCGACTGTTCCAACGATGACATCAAAATTGAGAAAATTTTTGAGCTTGTTATGGGGTGATAATAATGCTGTAACGTTTGAACATCCCTATTTATGGGCTACAAAAGCTGAAATGCTACACAAATTTGAAAAAGCTAACAGAGTGGATGATTTGTTAAAAACAGGTTCCTGCGCCCGCAATATTGGTCGAATCAAAAGATTAAAAAAATCACCAAAACACTGTGGCGTTTGTAGCAATTGTTTGCTGAGGCGAATTGCCTTAGTAAGTAGTGGCTTAAATGATTACCACAGTAGAGAAACGTATGTCTGGAAAGATTTGGATGCTGAAGAACTAAAGCTTGCAACTAACTTTGATATAGAAACAACTAAGAACGATTATGATATAGCCAGCAGAGCAGTGCTAAATCACCAGCAATTAGCTGATATAACAATACACTCTGAAAGCTTCAAAGATTTGGCATTTCGCTTATCAAAAAGTTTAGGAAAATCTGAAACGTTTATTGCTGATCAACTAGAAAATTTGCTTGCTTGCCACAACCAAGAGTGGTATACATTTTTGAGTTCACTCTCTT
The DNA here is from genome assembly GCA_016745055.1 of Thiotrichaceae bacterium. Classification (GTDB taxonomy): domain Bacteria; phylum Pseudomonadota; class Gammaproteobacteria; order Beggiatoales; family Beggiatoaceae; genus JADGDF01. The sequence continues at coordinate 803 of JADGDF010000353.1, forward strand.
CCCACTCTTGGATCAGAAAAATAGCAAAGGATAGCTAATGTTACACTTTAACCAACTCAATCCTATTGAACTAGGAAAACGACTACAGGTTGCCAGAAATAATGCTGGGATTACGCAAGAAACTGCAGCCCAAGCAATTTGCTTGAAACGCCCTAGTTTAGTTGCTATTGAACAGGGTAAGCGTCGAGTTAAACCTGAAGAGTTAACTGAGTTGGCAAGCTTATATCAAATGAGTTGTAGTAGCTTATT
>JADGDF010000258.1 GCA_016745055.1 Thiotrichaceae bacterium
CTTATTGATTTATATGATGAAATAATTGGAGTATGTGCCGGACTATGGAACTTTTATCTAGCTAATTGATTGATTTTTAACGGGATACAACTCTAATACCAAATGATTTGGATAAATGGTTTGCAGCACTTTCTAAACATTTATGCGCATGCAATGTGCACTTACAATTTTGACTAAAACGAACTTTGTTTAGATTTTTGATTACGTAAGTGAAAAGATTGACTGATTTGAGCATATCCCATGACTGTCATCATCGGAAATAGGCTAGCAAACGCAATTAAACCAAACCCATCAATGAGAGGGCTACGACCAGGCACAGTTGCTGCTAAGCCGAGTCCTAATGCGGCAACAAGCGGCACAGTCACCGTTGAAGTGGTTACTCCTCCAGAATCGTAAGCAAGAGGAATAATCATACGAGGGGCATAAAAAGTTTGGATAATCACGATCACATAGCCTGCAATAATGTAGTAGTGTAGTGGTGTCCCAGTTACAATACGGAACGAACCTAGGGCAATGCCAATTGCCACACCTAAGGCTACAGCAATGCGTAATCCCCAGGGGGAAATTACTTTACCTGAAATTTCACTGGCTTTTATAGCCACAGCTATCAACGCTGGTTCAGCAATGGTGGTTGCAAAGCCAATGGCGGCTGCAAATAGATAAACCCAATGATAATCTGCCCAATATAATTCGCGTTCAATTTGGGCTGCTGCGTTCCCATAAATAAAAGTAGGATCGGTTAACTGTTTAGCCATCGTTTCGCCTAATGGAAATAATCCCAATTGCAATCCTTCTAAAAATAAACTCAAACCAATGATAACGTAGATAAAACCAATAATAACTTTTTTAGGATGTTGTAGCGGTTTGCGGATAATCAGAATTTGGAAAGTTAAAATAATGGCAACAATGGGAAATATGTCTCCTAATGTGGAGAGCAATATCTGTAAAAATTCAAGCAAGCCTTCAGTAAAGATAATCATTTTAAAATAATGATGCCGTAAAACATGACGAAAATCATAGGTGTTAAGGATGCAAAGGCAATAAGTCCAAACCCATCTACCATGGGATTTCGGCCTTTAATACTCGAAGCTAAACCAATGCCAAGTGCTGTCACTAAAGGTACAGTGATGGTAGAAGTGGTTACACCCCCTGAGTCATAAGCAATACCAATAATTTCAACAGGTGCAAACATGGTCACCACGACAACACCTGTATAACCAGCAATTATTAAATAGTGAATTGGCCAACCTTTGATAATTCGAATAACCCCTATTAAAATAGCAAAACCAACCGATATAGCAACTGTATAACGTAATCCATTTGCATAGCTTGATTTTGCCTCAAGCGTGGTATCAATCATGCCGCCTTCTGCAGCAACGTCTGCGGCTTTATCCGCAATAGCGATCAGTGCAGGTTCAGCAATCGTGGTACCAAATCCTAGTAAAAAAGCAAACGCCAATAACCACCATACATTACCCTTACGCGCAAAGGCATAAGCCATGTTTTCCCCAAGTGGAAATAGACCAAGTTCAAGTCCTCGAATAAAAAAATTTAAGCCAAAGACGACAAGTACTAATCCTACAATGAGTTTAGTTAAGTCAGGCAATGATTGCTGGAGAATAAATAATTGAAAGAAGGCAATCACGATCACAATAGGCATTAAATCGCGACCACTATTTAAAACTGAAATAAGAAATAAACGTAAAGGCTTCACTCGTTATATGACTACTTAAGTTTGAGGACACAATTTTTATATCTAGTCAGTATAGCGAAAGCGTATATAAAATGGTAGGGTAAAGCAACACTTATCGTGTTACTTTTGTAGTATTCCTCAAAAATTTAGAGGAAATGTCGGCAAAAAGTTGCCGACCTGTTTGAATCTAATTTGTATTGATAAGGTGTTGATATATCTCTTTACACTAGTTCAAAAATTGTAAAACGTTTGATTTAAATAGGCAACTACATCATTTACTTCTTCATCAAACCAAGTTAGATCTAAAGTATCACGACATTTTTGAACTTGCTTTTGCAAGCCTTGATAAGATTTGACTTTGCGATCAGGGCGTGTATACATCTTGTTGGCATCGCCGTTCATTTGAGATGTATGACAAGCAATACAATTGTCCTCATGCAATTGTTTGCCATTTTCTGCATCGCTCGCATAAACCACTTGCATACTAAAAAATAATAAGCTGGCTATCAATAATTTTTTCAACATTAATCCTCTCTATTTAAAAGTTACTTGCTCAGTTTAGCAGATAAATGGGCAATTCGTACAGGTGCAGGGGGATGTGAATCATAAAAGGCTGAATACAAGGGATCGGGTGTTAAAGTACTTGCATTTTCTTTGTACAATTTAACCAAAGCTTGAATTAAAAAGTTAGGTTTTGATTGTTCGGCGGCAAAATTATCAGCTTCAAATTCATGCTTACGTGAAAACCAGGCAATAATTGGATATAAGAAAAAAGTAAAGGCAGGCATTACCAAGGTAAATAAAATCAGCGCGGTATAAGTTGAAGGGGTTTCAATACCTAACCCTTGATAAAACCAGGTATTTTGCATTAACCAACCCAGTAAGGCTAATCCACCTAAGCTTAACAAAGACATCATAATCAAACGTTTGGTAATGTGTTTGTGCTTGAAATGTCCAACTTCATGCGCTAATACTGCTTCAATTTCATCGTGATCTAAACTTTTCAATAATGTATCAAAAAAAATAATCTGTTTGTTATTACCCAAGCCAGTAAAATAGGCATTGCCATGTCCTGAACGTTTTGAACCATCCATGACAAAAATACCTTGGCTTTTAAAACCACTGCGAGAGAGCAATTGTTCGATCCTTTGTTTCAATGTTTCATCTTCCAATGATTTAAATTCATTGAACCAAGGCGCAATAAACGTTGGATAAGCCCATAACATCAATAAATTAAATGCCATCAATACAGCCCACACATAAATCCACCACAAGCTACCCATTGATTCCATCAACCATAACACTAAGGCAATCAACGGAATGCCAATGGCAAAGGATAAGGCAAATGATTTTAAAAGATCCATTGCGAACAAACGTGGAGTTGTGCGATTAAAACCAAATTTGGCTTCAATGTGAAAAGTACTGTAAATACTGGAAGGTAAATCAACTAAACTTGATATCATCATCATACTGACAATCACTGCCACACCGGTCCAAAGAGTAGACCATTCCATTCCCTGCCAACTGTGATCTAGCCAATTAAGTAAACCACCTAAAGTCCATAGCAACAATATACCAACCTCAATAATCAACATGAATTGCCCAAAATAGTTTTTGGTCAAGGTATATTGAGCTGCTTCTTGATGTTCTTCTAAGGTAATTTTTTCAGCAAATGCAGTAGGTACAGCTGTTTGGTGGGCATTCACATGTTGTGTTTGCCGTCTAGCCAACCACAATTGCACTATTGTGCTGACGGCTAATACGGCCAAAAAAATATAAGTAAACATAGTGGTTCTCTTAAGTAAATTGTAACGACTTTGAACTAGCGTGGCATTATAACGCTGCAATAACACTGTATGCTATCAATTTTAAGCCGATATTCACAAACTGTTGCTTGTCTACCGGCAGTCTAGTTTCTTTACCTCCATTTCTTAAATAGGAATTAAATAACATCCATAAGTTTTTAATCAGACCTGGCAGGTTTTAAAAACCTGCCAGGTCTTGCTTCTGATTTTATTTAGCTCTCGTTCCTTAGCTGATCAAGTGTTCAGACATTAGACTTATTGCGAAATAAGGCATTGAAAAAATATGGAGAAAAGTTAAACTAGTGGTTATAGGAACTAAACAAGTCCATAAGAAAGCAATATGAATTACGAAAAACTGAAAGTTTTATCAAATGAAAGGTTTAA